>CAMCII010000114.1 GCA_945874505.1 Bordetella parapertussis
CTCAACGCGCGTTGAGCCGTCAGGTTGTGGCACACCCTTTGTCATACGCTCGGTCATGGGCGTTGCAGCGTTACCAATATCAATTTGACTACAAGCAATACGATAGTTACGCGTATCAAGTGAAATCGATTTTGTTAAACCTGTCACCGCATGCTTTGTTGCCGTGTAACCGATCGAAAACGGGCGTGGCGCATGCGCCGAGATCGAGCCATTGTTGATAATCCGACCGCCTTGAGGCGTTTGATCTTTCATGATCCGGATCGCAGCCTGTGCACACAAAAACATCCCTGTCAGATTGACATTGACGATGTCTTTCCAGATCTCGACAGGTAAATCCTCAATCGGCACAGGTGGGCCACCGCGACCGGCGTTGTTGAACAACACATCCAAGCGCCCCCAGCGGCGCGTCACTTCAGCAAACAGGTTCGTGACCGAAGCTTCATCGCTCACGTCAGTGACGATAGGATGCAACTGCGACGCCAACGAGGCACCGCCCTCTGTGCGGGTGTCTTCGAGCGCATCGGCGCGACGCCCGGCCATCGCGACCTGATAGCCAGCACGCGCCAGGTGCAGCGACACTGCACGACCAATTCCAGAACCTGCTCCGGTCACCACTGCGACTTTTAACTCAGACATTTCTCATCCTAATTGTTGGTGTCCGACGTGGACTTTAAACACTGATGGCTGTTGTGCCACTGCGTCTCGCTTTCGGCTGATCCGCATAAAAACATTAACGCTATTTCAACCTTGTCACAACTCATTCAAAACACAAACGCTCACTCGTCGTGTCCCGTCGAGCCTGAAAAAAGCGTCAAACAGAATATTAGCCAGTGACTCGCGAAGGCCCAGTTTCGATCGGTGCATTCGGTTGCGAGCTCCATTCGCTCCAAGAGCCACCATACAACGCACCACCCGGCATCCCAGCCAACTCAAGCGCCAGTAATAAATGGCAGGCAGACACCCCCGAGCCACAACTCGCGACGAGGTCTTTCGCAGGATGCGAGCCTAGTAGCTTTGTTAGTTCAGCGCGCAAGACCTCAGGCGCCTTGAAGGTGCCGTCATCGTTCAAATTTTCTTTGACTGGGCGACTTGCTGCACCAGGGATGTGTCCAGCCACGGGGTCAAGCGTCTCGTTTTGCCCTTGAAACCGGTCGCCTGCGCGTGCGTCAACGATCAAGCGATCGGCGCGCCCGAGCCCTGCTTGCATACCGGCTAACTCGACAGACAACGCCAAAGACGCTGAGCGTTTGAAATTACCAAACGGCCTGGCTGCTGGCTGCGCTGCGGTCAACGCGTAGCCAGCCTTCTCCCAGGCAGCCATCCCGCCATCGAGCACCACCACATTGGCATGACCAACCCACCGTGCAAGCCACCACAGACGCGAACCATACAGCCCACCCTGGGCATCAACGCATACGATCAGTGTGTCGTGGTTGACCCCCAGCGTAGCCAAAAACTTAGCGAACACGTCGGCGTCAGGCAACGGGTGACGTCCGTTGCGTCCGTTTTTCTCGCCGCTCAACGAGCGCCCAAGATCAACATAGACAGCGCCCGGCAAATGCGAGGCCTCGTAGGCGCGTTGACCGAGGTCGGGATCTACCAAATCAAAGCGACAGTCGCAGACCAACACATTGGCTGGGTTCTGCGCGAGGCGCGCCTGGAGGGCTTGAGCTGTAATCAAATTAGACGAAGACATGCGGGGATCCTTTATTCAATTCTGTCAAAAACGTGCGTGTGCGCATAGCCACTCTGCTATGCTTTTACTTTGAATCAACACTCTATTGTCACCCATGTCTCAGGCAGCCGGAAACGTTTTTGTTGTGGTCGCTCCAAGTGGGGCTGGTAAGTCAAGCTTAGTCAACGGGCTGCTTGAGCAAGATCCCACTCTGTGCCTCTCAGTATCGGCCACGACCCGCTCCCCGCGCAGCGGCGAAACAGATGGCAAAGATTACCGCTTTGTGAGCAAAGCCGAGTTCGCTGCAATGCAACAAAGCAATCAACTCCTCGAATGGGCTGAAGTTCACGGTAACTTCTATGGCACGCCACGCGATCAAGTTGATCAAGCCATCCAGCAAGGTCGCGATGTATTATTAGAAATTGACTGGCAAGGGGCAAGGCAAGTGAAACGCCTGTTTACCCAAACGATTGGCATTTTTATTCTGCCGCCCTCGATCCAAACGCTTGAGCAACGCTTACAACTTCGTGGGCAAGACTCTCAAGAGGTCATCGCCCGTCGCATTCAAGCCGCGAACGAAGAGATTTCGCATGCGTCAGAGTGTGAATATGTTATTATTAATCAAGACTTTAGGATTGCACTTGCAGAACTCACCGAGGTCGTTGCTGTGGCACGCTTACGCTACGACAGCCAGTTCGCCAAAAACGAGGCGTTGTTTGCTTCGCTCGGGCTGACCATCTAAGGTAGAAAGCAGGCTTGGTGCGCAAGTTTTCACGTATTTAAACCATTACCACTCAGGATCACCATGGCTCGCATTACTGTTGACGATTGTCTTGACCGCATTCCAAATCGCTTCAAGCTCACCCTTGCAGCTACCTACCGTGCGCGCGAACTCGCTCAAGGGCATGCACCCCGGCTTGAAACGAAAGACAAACCTTGCGTGACGGCGTTGCGCGAGATTGCAAATGGCTTAGTGGGCATCGAAATGCTACGTAAGGTACCAACCTAAGACACTGCAAAATGGCCTTTCCCGGATTTCGCTACGCATCGACCGGGATACTGGCCGCCCTAAAGGTCGGATCCAGGCTCAAGCCTGGCGGCAAAGCGAAAGCGCTTGCTTTAGGGGTCGTCTCTGGGGTGGCTACGCCACTTGAAACCGAGAGCGAACCCGCAGTCGCCTCAATGGCGCACCTGCAACAAATACTTTCTACCTACCTCGCAACAAAAGACATCGCCACGATTCGCGATGCCTATCGTTTCTCTGATCAAGCGCACCTGGGGCAACTGCGCTCAAGCGGCTCGCCTTACATCACGCATCCAATTTCAGTTGCCGAGATCTGTGCAGGATGGAAACTCGATGCCCAAGCGATTCAAGCGGCGCTGTTGCACGACGTCATGGAAGATCAAGGAATCGCCAAGCAAGACCTACTAGAGAAATTTGGTGATGAAGTTGCAGAGCTTGTCGATGGGCTGTCAAAGCTTGACAGGCTTGAGTTTGCGACCAAAGCGCAACAGCAGGCCGAAAGTTTCAGAAAGATGTTGTTGGCGATGGCACGCGACATTCGCGTCATACTCATCAAACTTGCTGATCGCTTGCACAACATGCGTACGCTCGATGCCGTAGAACCCAACAAGCGCAGGCGGGTCGCCAAAGAAACACTTGATATCTACGCGCCAATCGCTTATCGCTTGGGCTTAAATGCGCTCTATCGCGAGTTACAAGATTTATGCTTTGAGGCGATCTACCCTAATCGGTATCGTGTGCTCGAAAAAGCGGTTCTTGCCGCGCGGGGCAATCGACGTGAAGTGTTAAGCAAAATCGATGATCAAGTTCGTGCTGCAATGCCCGAAGCAGGTATCGAAAGCGAAGTGCTAAGCCGCGAAAAAACCTTGTACGGCATCTATCACAAGATGGTCGAGCAAAAGAAAAGCTTTACCAACGTGTTAGATATCTATGGTTTTCGCGTCATCGTACGAACCCTGCCCGAGTGTTACATGGCCATGGGCATCGTGCATCAACTGTATCGTCCGGTACCGGGCAAGTTCAAAGACTACATCGCGATCCCAAAGGTGAACGGTTATCAGTCGCTGCATACGACGCTAGTTGGCCCCTTTGGTACACCTATCGAGTTTCAGTTTCGTACGCATGACATGCACCAGGTCGCTGAAGAGGGTGTCGCAGCGCACTGGCTCTACAAGGCTGACACAGCCTCGTTGCAAGAGATTCAAAGCCGCACCAGCAAATCTTTGCAATCGTTGCTGGATATCCAAAGTCAAAATGGTGACTCAAGCGAGTTTCTTGAACACGTCAAAGTCGATTTATTTCCGGATGCAGTATACGTTTTTACCCCCAAAGGA
Source organism: Bordetella parapertussis (assembly GCA_945874505.1). Classification (GTDB taxonomy): domain Bacteria; phylum Pseudomonadota; class Gammaproteobacteria; order Burkholderiales; family Burkholderiaceae_B; genus Zwartia; species Zwartia parapertussis_J. The sequence goes on from CAMCII010000114.1 coordinate 4,034, forward strand.
AAAATCGTTTCGCTACCTCGAGGCGCCACACCGATTGACTTTGCCTACATGATTCACACTGACGTCGGTAACCACGCGGTCGCCTGTAAAGTCAACGGCGATAACGTCGCACTACGCACTGAACTTTCAAGTGGCGATACGGTATCGATTACCACCTCGCCCGCTGCACGTCCCAGTGCACAGTGGTTGAATTACGCACGCACCGGTCGTGCCCGCTCAGAAATCAGGCACTTCTTGCGTACCAGCGAGTACGATGAATCGGCTGCTTTTGGCGAACGGCAATTAGTTCAGGCACTCAAAGAGTTAAATCTTGCAATGCCTTCACCTGACGATGCCATCTGGGAGAAACTCGCGCGCGGCAGTGGTGCAAAATCGCGCGCTGAAATTTTGGCTGATATCGGCTTAGGTAAGCGCTTGGCTGCGGTTGTGGCGCGGCGGTTTGCGCCAGACCACCCCCTCATCGCCACCACTGCAGCAGCCGACGAAGAGATGACGGCTGCAAGATCGGCGCCCATTCAGATTCGCGGTCACGAAGGTCAAGCGGTACAGTTAGCGCCTTGTTGTGGCCCCTTGCCTGGTGATGTGATTGTTGCGGGCATACGAATCGGCCATGGCTTGGTGGTTCATACAGCAGAGTGCCCCGTCGCCATCCGTGCGCGCATGAAAGAGCCCGACCGCTGGGTTGATGTTGTGTGGGATCAAGAGACCGCCAAACATTTTTCTGCTCGAATTGAAATCATGGCAAAGAATGAACGCGGCATCTTAAGCCGCATCGCCGCAGAAGTTGCGCAAGCAGACTCAAACATCATCAATGCGACGATGCACGAAGATGCGATCAACACTGTGATGCTGAACCTGACTGTACAAGTGGACAGTCGCAAACACCTGGCGCAGGTCTTTCGCTCAATTCGACACGTCGCTCAAGTCCAAAAAATTGTTCGCGCGAAGGGCTAGTGTGTGCTCGTGAGCGTTAGGTCAGGCGAGGCTAGCTATCGGGTGACAGCCAAATTGACCTCACTAAGGTTTAACAACGGCAATTCGTTGTTTGAGCCCGCGCCACAACGCAGTCGTATCGGCACTACCCGGATCGCGCGCCGAGGCTCTGACCGCCAGGTGCACTAACACCAACTCCCGCGATGGATCAACATAAATGGCCTGGCCGCGTACCCCCAGAAACGCATAGGTCCCGTCAAGATCCGGAAAGATCCAGGTTTGATAGCCATAGCCAAACCAACGACCTGTGCGCGAGGGCAAGAAATGTGTCTGTGTCATCTCTTGCACCCAGGCTGCCGGCACGAGCTGCTTACCCTGTGCCACACCCGAACGAGCCATCATCATCGCCAGGCGCCCATAGTCGCGTAGCGTGGCGTTCAGCCCCATGTAGCCGACCTCTTGACCTGACGCGTCAACGAGCCAGGTGGCCTCCTTTTCAGCACCCAGTGGTTTCCAGATTTTTTCTGAGAAATAGGTGGCGATGTCTTGACCAATCGCCTGGCGCAACACCACTGCCAGCACAAAAGTTTCTGCCGACGCGTAGTACCAACGTTGGCCAGGTGCCGCGATACGGCGATTAAATAATTTGGCAACGCTTGGCCCGCCTTCGGACTGCCTTCCAACCGTTGCGCGCGACAGTCGGGCCGAATCGTCTTGCCCGTCGTAATCTTCGCGAAACTCCACACCAGAAGACATGCTCAGCAGATAGCGCAGTGGGGTCTTACCGTATTCCGTTCCTTTCAGGCCCGGTGCATAGTCCTGTGCTAGGTCATCTAGTGAACGAATATGCCCCTCGTGAAGTGCTACGCCCACCAGCATCGCGATTACCGTTTTGGCCATCGAGAAAGAGGTAAAGCGTTGCTCGGGCTGGCGCGCGTACTGGTAGCGCTCTAGCAATAAGGTATCGCCCTGCGCAATCAACACCGCAGTTGCCGGATTACGTTCAAAGTAATCGTTCAATGTTTGCGTACCACTACCCACCGCTGCCGCGCCTTGATAATTTAGCGTGAGTTCAGACGTCGAACGCTGCCAAGGCCGTATAGGCAGTGCGGTTGCCGACACGCTTGCCTTAAAGATCTCGTCTAATCTTGAAAAACTGTCAACACTCGCGTGAGCCTGCCACCAGTTATCACGTGTTCCCCGCGTAAAGCCTGAACTAACGAGGCCTGCGTAGAGTGACATATTTGGGCCATCTGCACGTTTTCCAATGCCTTGCTCAGCGTTCCATGCGCTAGTTTTGTGTTGAGTACTTGTGCTGCAACCCACCACCCCTAACAACACGGCTGTGGCAAACACGGTCAAAAATAATCTAAGAGTGGTTGTCGAACGCCTCACGAAAACTCCTTATGCTCATATTCTTTATTTTTTAAGCAACTCCATGACTCTCACTCAGACTTGACAACAACACGCTGACACCTGCGCGCGTCTCTATTTGGTGCTGTACCAAACAGATATGCTGCATGTATTGACTAGCGAGCCCTACCGAAAAGCCTTCACCAAATTATGGGATCTTTAATCTATTGAGCTTAGGCGCTAGCTCTTTTTAGCCGTGATCTTCAGTGACTTACCAATGGTCTGGTTAAACTCGCTCACGCATGATCCCGAGCAACGCGTTGCCCATTTGCTGACAATATTTTGAGTCGCTAAGCGCTTAATCGTCGCCAAATCGGCTTGCGTTGGCCTCACTAAGGTCATTTTTCCTTTTGGCGCCATCGGGCAAGCCTTAGCACCAGTATTACAGTCATAGCCCTTTTGATTTTCTGACTCGGCAAATAACCATAAACGTTCAGTTAACTTTGCTAGATTGATTTCTAACAACGCTCGCACATCGGCATTGAGTTGATCCCATACCTTTTGGTTCACGGCGTGTATTTCTTGATTCCAGCCCAAGGGTAAGGCGTACAAGTGCGTCGATACGGTGTACCACTTTGCCGTATACCCCGCCATACTGCTGGCCACCGCACAGGAAATCGTTTTCTTTTGAAAGGCTTGCAAGACCTCGGCAAACGGCAGGCTTAGGCTTTTTGCACCCAGCGCCTCAATCAACTCTGCCTGCGACCGGGTAATCACGCGAACCGTCTTATCCTTTAAGTCTTGCAAACTCCGTAGAGGAATATTGCAAAAGAGCACTTGTGGTGCAAAGGGAGACACACCTAAAAACTTGCTTTGATAGGTAGCGGACAGGTGCTTGGCTAAGATCGGAGCGAAACTCGTCGACAACTGGCGCGCCGTTTTCGCGTCAGTCGCCAAGCCTGCGAGATCGACCGCTTCGTAGATCGCAGTGTCAGCAGCTGGATAAATCAACGGGATCACGCCAAATCCGATGACGCCCTGCCTCATCAGTTTGAGCAATTCTGGTCCCTTTAAACCCATCTCATCAAACCCTTTGATCTCGGCCGTGATCTGCCCTGCAGAGTGCTCAGGGATTGTTTTTAGCCAAAAGGGTTGCTCAATTTGCTTGTAAGTTGAACGCGTACTCAGCCCCCCCAGTACCTTAAGCGAAGTGACTGGCAACTCTTGCGCAAACACCGGCGCCATCGTCACCCCGCTGGCCAAACCTGCTACCACGCAAGCCAAGGTTCTCAACCCGCCCAGCACTTGATCCCACAGGCACACTGACCGCAGGGTGGCTGTGGTGGACAGAACCCGGTAGGGGGCTTGCCCTATACTCTCGGTGATAGTCTTTATCGTTTGCATACCGCATTCTACCAATGCTCGAGGCAGACTCAATAGTTTTAAGTTTTCGGAATCAATCCCATGTCTCGCCCCGCCTCTGACGCAGCGCCTGCGTTCTCCCAGCGCCCTGCTCAGCGCCCTTTCATCGGCATCGTACTACTGCTGCTGTCACTGCTCTGTTTAACCACCCTAGATGCGAGTGGAAAATGGGTCATGGGCGCTGGGATTCCGCTGCTCATTTTGGTGTGGTTTCGATACGTCATCCATCTGTCGTTGGTGCTCATTTTTATCTTGCCCACCAAAGGCTTGGGTATCTTACAAAGCAAAACGCCTGGTTTGCAATGCCTGCGTGCCGTCGCCATGCTGGGGGCAACACTCACCTTTTTTACCTCACTTCATTACCTACCGCAGGCCGAGGCCACCGCCATCATTTTTATCTCGCCACTGATTATGCTGGCAGTCGCGCCCTGGATCCTCAAAGAGCCCATGCGTAAAACCCGCTGGGTCGCGGCTGGCTTTGGCTTTGTCGGCGTGTTGTTGGTCATCAGGCCCTCAGCAGGCTTACCGGTAGCAGGAGTCGTCGCAGGCTTGATGACCGCTTGTTTATTCGCCACCCAGCACCTCACGACACGCTTAGTGGCTCAAGACAATCCCTTTACAACCATGCTCTGGAGCTCTGGACTCGGCACCTTAGCGTTGGCTTGCACCTTACCCTTTAGCTTACCCAGTGCCTGGTCAACGCTCACGACCATGGAGCCTTGGGTCTGGGTTGTCATGCTCTCAACGGGCTTCACTGGTGGTGTCGGGCATTTCTTGCAAATTCAGGCCTATCGTTTTGCCCCAGCCTCAATGCTTGCACCCTTTATCTACTTGCAAATGACGGTGGCTGCCACGTTGGGTTGGCTAATCTGGTCACATTTTCCGGACGCAACAACTTGGCTGGGCATTGCCATCATCTGTGCCAGCGGCGTGATCAACAGCCTGATTGAATGGCAGCGTAGCAGGCCGTCGCCCGCCTGATCCTCAGCAGCCTGAACTCAAGCTACTAAACGACCCGCTTGCAACACCAACTGACGATCGCAACGCCCGGCAAGCTGTGAATCGTGCGTGACTAACACCAAGGTCGTGCCAAGCGAGGCGTATAAAGAGAACAGCATCTCAATGACACGCGCCCCAGTGGCGTGATCGAGGCTGCCGGTCGGTTCGTCGGCAAACAATAGAGCCGGACGCTGCACAAACGCGCGCGCCAAAGAGACCCGCTGTTGTTCGCCACCCGATAGTGTCGCTGGATAATGGTGCAACCGCTGACCTAACCCAACCTGTTCAAGCATCTCGGCTGCGGGTGCTTGAGCACTTAGCCCCGCTAACTCGAGGGGTAACATGACGTTTTCAAGCGCTGTCAGGTTTGGCAGCAAATGAAACGACTGAAACACAAAGCCCAGACTTTTTGCGCGCAACGCAGCGCGGCCATCTTCGTCTAGCTCAAAGAGCGACTGCCCAAGCAGTTTGACCTGCCCCGCCGTCGGTGTATCCAACCCAGCAAGTAAACCCAGCAAGGTTGATTTGCCCGAGCCCGAAGCGCCGGTGATCGCAATCGATTGGCCATGCGCAACAGTGAAGCCGATATTGTCTAAAATAGTCAGCTCACCTAAGGCATCAGGTACTCTTTTGCATAGGCCAATGACCTCAATCACGTTATCTACTTTTGGCAACATGAAACCCTTTTCTCGCTCTCGTCGTTGTGTCATCAGTCTTCTGATCGCAGGTGCCTGCAGTGCTTTGCTCAAGGGGCCTGCTAGTGCGCAACCCACCACACGCGCAGTACGCATTTTAGTCGTTGGGGACAGTCTATCAGCCGAGTACGGTCTGGCGCGTAATACCGGATGGGTTGAACAACTTAAAGTGGCGCTCGCTTCAGCACCCAGCCCAACGACAGTCATGAATGCTAGCATCAGCGGAGACACAACCAGTGGTGGTTTGGCCCGTATCGATGCGGCACTCAAGCAACATCAGCCCACGATTGTCATTCTCGAGCTTGGCGCCAACGACGCCCTGCGTGGGCTGCCGTTAACACTCACGCAAAAAAACATCACAGAAATGATTGCGCGCTGCCAAGCCATCGGTGCCAAAGTGGTATTAGTCGGGATGCAGATCCCACCGAACTACGGCCGAGAGTACTCGCAAGGCTTTAAAAATATTTTTAGCAATGCTGCCAACCAAACGGGTGCCGCGTTAGTCCCCTTTTTGTTTGAA
>CAMCII010000115.1 GCA_945874505.1 Bordetella parapertussis
GCCCATAAATTAAAACGCATGGCCTCGCGCAGCTCTTCGTCGCCTACAGCGCGCTTCCAGTTCACCAGTTTGCCGCGTTCACGTCGTGGGCCACCATGACCACCGGGCCCGAGTATCGCTAAACTTTTTACCGGCATCCCGCGTGCCGCTAGGTTGGCTGACACCAAACCACCAAACGAAAAACCCGATATCTGAAACGGCGTGTTGGCGCCGAGCAGTTGTGTGATGCTTTGCTCGGTCACCGTCAACAAATCACCAAACTCGCCAAACATCGGATCACTTGAGTCGCCGTAGCCAGGCAAGTCCACAACAAACAGCGAGAATTTTTCAGAAAGCACGTCGATATTACGTGCCCAGTGCATCCAGCTACCGTGACCGCCGTGTATCAAGAGCAAAGGTTCATTTGAGGCGTCGCCATATTGCCGCCAGCTCACCTGGTGATCACCCACGTCCACTGAATGACGCACCGCGCGCTGTTCGTGCTGCTCAATCCAAGCTTGAGTGTTGGGGTCGTTCCATTGCGCCATGTCTTTATCTCTTTGATCAATATGCTACGGTTTTAGCCCAAGGCACGGGGTATCGCCAAGCGATTTTGTCAGAAGAAGGCTTGCGGCTGAGCCGCAAACGCCAATACAAAACCTGTTGCCTCCCTGTCCGACTTAGAATATAACAAAGGCCTCATAGATGAAAAACTACGAAGTCAAGATGACATAGGTCGGTATCGATCGCATTGAACTTGGCTGTTAAGACTGGATTTTTCAAGCTAAGCGCAATACTTTCAACGCAGACTGACTCCTTGAGCATCGCTCAGGGTTACAAAAATTTTCTTGAGATACACCATCCTATGATTATTGATGTTCACGGCCATTTCACGACAGCACCACCTCAAGTTGCTAAGTTTCGTGCCGATCAGATCGCCGAGTTTGACCGAACCGGCCGCGCACCCACTACGCCCCCACCGGCCGTGACAGACGCCGAGATTCGTGACGGCATTGATAACAATCAATTGCGCATTATGCGCGAGCGTGGCATTGACTTAACGATCTTTTCACCCAAAGCGGTGGCGATGGATCACCACCGAGGTAACGAAGATACCAATGTCGTTTGGGCACGCTACAACAACGCGCTCATTGATCGCGTCTGTAAGATGTATCCCGATAACTTTGTCGGGGTCTGCCAGTTGCCTCAGGCACCCGGCGTCGCACCTGGGGCCCGCGTATTTGAAGAGCTCGAGCGCTGCATCAACGAGTATGGTTTTATTGGCGCCAACATCAATCCCGATCCAACCGGTGGGCACTGGGGCGATCCGCCGCTTTGGGATAAAAAATGGTGGTATCCGCTCTACGAAAAAATGGTGGCGCTCGACATCCCCGCTATGATTCACGTCAGTGGCTCGTGCAATCCCCATTTCAATGCGGTAGCCACACACTATATAAACGGCGACACCACCGCGTTTGTGCAATTCATGACGTCGGATATTTTTAAAGATTTTCCGACGCTTAAATTCATCATTCCTCACGGCGGTGGCGCGGTGCCTTACCACTGGGGTCGTTATCGCGGCCTCGCGCAAGACATGGGCTTGCCGCCCCTCGAGCAAAAAGTGTTAAACAATGTGTTCTTTGATACCTGCGTGTATCACCAGCCAGGCGTTGATCTTTTACTAAAAGTGATCCCAACCAAGAACGTTTTGTTTGCCTCAGAAACCGTCGGGGCTGTGCAAGGGATCGATCCCCTGACCAACTTTTATTTTGATGACACCAAGCGCTACATCGACGCCTCGCCGTCGGCTGACCTCACGCACAAACAAAAGATCTTTTCAAGTAATGCGCTGGGGGTATATCCGCGTTTGCGTGCGCACCCAAGGTGCCAAGGCTGCTAGGCACTACCTGAACGCGCGGTGCAGCTAGGTTGCGCTTGGACGCTTAGGTGTGCAACCGTTTCAACGAGAGAGATCCACCGAAAGCACCTTAGCCTTGTTTCGCACCCGGCGTACCTCAGGTGTTTGGCAACACGACTGCAGCGATCGCGTGACGGGCCAAGCGACCAAGCGCAGCACGTGGCGGTGCGTTCTCATCCCGCGCTTCAAGCACCACCGGTAAAAAATGAATTTCGACCGAGAGGCCGCTGGCGCTTAAGACGCACCACACGCTATCAAGCAAAGTCTGCTCTCCCACAAAGGCAGCCAGATCGCTTCGCCGCCCCTGGTGAAAATACAGTAGCGCCACCGGTTGAATGTGCACAGCCGCTTTGCGCGCAGGTTCAAACAAGTTGGCATAAAACGGCAACAAATCAAAGCCGGATGATGTTGTCCCCTCAGGAAACAAACCCACAGCCTGCTCGCGTGCAAAGTGTGCCTGCATTGCTATGCCAACTTTGTGCACGGCGTGACGCGAGGCGCGTTCAATAAAAATTGTGCCTGCACCGGCAACGAGCCAACCAAGTAACGGCCAGCGCCTGATTTCGCTTTTTGCGATGAAGGCTGTGGCTCGCACACCGTTCAAGAAAAAAATATCGAGCCAAGAGATGTGATTCACAACCCACAGCACACCCCCGTGCAAGATAGGGTCACCTTGATGGGTCACGCGCACGCCGCACAAACCAAGCAATATTTTCGACCAATATTTTTTTGTCCAAAGGCGCCCCGACAAACCTATCCAAGGGTAAGTCAGTGCGATGATCAAGAGACCACAAAAGATCCAACATGTCACGAGCACCACGCGCAGCGTGAACCGCAAGAACTTCAACCAGCAAGCTCCCACGCAACCTGACCACGCACCATCGTCAGGCAAACTCGGCCGGGAAGCTCCATCCCTAAAAAGGGCGTGTGCTGACTTTGACTCAAGAAGGATTCTCGATTCACTTGCCAAAACGCCTTGGGATCTACGACGCAAAGGTCGGCGGGCGCGCCCAAACCAATTTGACCAGCTAAGGCAGCTTGGGCCGAAGCACCCGCGAGTACACGACCAGGGCCGCTTGTCACGCGCGCAAGTGCCTCAGGCAAGGCGACCTTGGCCTCGGTTGCCCATTTCAGCGTCAACGAAAGCAAAAGCTCAAGTCCAGTCGCACCCGGCTCAGCTTCGGCAAAAGGTAACATCTTGCCATCATCATCAACGGGCGTATGGTCTGAACACAACACATCAATCGTACCGTCAGCCAAGGCCGCGCGGATCGCCTCACGATCACGTTGCCCTCGTAAGGGCGGATCCAGACGAAAATTACTGTCGTAATAACCGATATCAACATCGGTTAAATGAACATGGTTTGCCGACACATCGCACGTTACGGGCAAGCCTTCACGCTTGGCGGCCCGCACAAGCTCGATACCCGCCGCTGACGACACTCGGCAAATGTGTAAACGCACACCGCATGTCCGTTGCAAATCAAAGAGCGTGTTTAACGCAACGGTTTCAGCCTGCACTGGGATGCCAGGCAGGCCGAGTCGCGAAGCGTACGCACCACTGGCCGCGACACCGGAACCCGACAACCAAGGGTCTTGCGCACGTAGCCAAAGCATAAAGTCAAAGGTACATGCATATTGCATGGCACGCAATAAAACATTGGTATCCACAATGGGCGTATCTGCTTGTGAAAACGCTACACAACCAGCTTCGCTGAGTTCAGCCATCTCGGTGATGACCTCACCCTTGAGGCCAACCGTCATGGCACCCAGCGGATATAGATTGACCTGATCGAGTTGTCGCGCGCGATGCTTGAGCATTTCAACCAAACCAGGCTCATCGAGCGTTGGATCCGTATCGGGCGGCAGCACCAAGCTGGTAATGCCGCCGGCTAAGGCCGCACGCATTTCAGACTCTAGGGTGCCACGGTATTCAAACCCCGGTTCACGCAGGCGCGCCGCTAAATCCACCAAGCCAGGCAATACCAACTTATCGCTGGCGTCAATCACGCGATCGGCCTTGAAGCCCGCTGGCGCTGTACCAAGCGCTGCGATGACCCCATCGCTCACAAACACATCGACCACGCGATCCACCCTGTTTGCAGGATCAATCACCCGGCCATTTTTGATCTGTAGCTTCATGCTGAGGCTCCGGCAACAATACTCATCACGGCCATTCGCACTGCGATGCCAAATGTCACCTGATTCAAGATAACAGACTGCTTACCGTCGGCAACCGCTGAATCAATTTCAACGCCTCGATTCATTGGGCCCGGGTGCATCACGATGCAGTCGGGCTTAGCTAGCGCAAGTTTTTCTTCAGTCAAGCCATAATGCTTGAAGTATTCGTGTGACGAGGGCAACAATGCACCACGCATACGCTCATTTTGCAATCGGAGTGTGATGATCACATCGACATCTTTTAAGCCTTCACGCATGTCTGTAAAGACACGCACGCCCATCTGATCTAAACCACTTGGCAGCAAGGTTAAAGGCGCAATGGCCCGCACCTCGGCCACCCCAAGTGTGGTGAGGGCATGAATATTCGAACGCGCCACACGCGAGTGCAACACATCGCCCACCACCGCAACCGTCAAGTTTGAAAAATCTTTTTTGAAATGACGAATCGTGTACATATCCAGCAAGGCTTGCGTCGGATGCGCATGACGTCCGTCGCCCGCGTTGACCACATGCACATGGGGCGCCACGTGTTGCGCGATCAAGTAGGGCGCGCCACTGGCTTCGTGACGCACCACGAACAGGTCGGCCTGCATGGCGGTTAAGTTGGCGATGGTATCCAGTAAAGTCTCGCCCTTGGCCGCAGACGACACATTGATATTTAGATTAAAGACATCCGCTGATAACCTCTGAGCAGCAATTTCAAAGGTGGTACGCGTGCGCGTTGAGTTTTCAAAAAAAAGATTGAAAACGCTTTTTCCGCGTAGTAAGGGCACCTTTTTCACGTCGCGCTCGGCCAGCGGCACGAAGGTTTGAGCCGTATCTAAGATATGCGTCAAAATCGCACGCGGTAAACCTTCTGTCGTAATCAGATGCGTCAGTTCGCCATGGCGATTGAGTTGTGGATTACGCATCAGTTCTCCTTGGGTTCGGTCGTCAACACTAGGGTGCCGTCTTCGGTCTGCGACAACACTAGCGTGCCCGCGGGCGCAGGAGTCACCACACCACCGACCGCGACTGCTGCAATCGGCAGTTCGCGCCCGCCACGATCAACTAATACTGCTAGGCGAATCGAGGCTGGGCGACCATAGTCAAACAGTTCGTGCATCGCCGCTCGAATGGTGCGCCCGGTGTAAAGCACATCATCAATCAAAATTAAATGCTTGTCGGTGACCGGAAAAGAGATGTCAGACGGCAACACCTGGCTATGCAAGCCTATTTTGTCAAAATCATCACGATAAAAACTGATATCCAGCGTGCCGTAAGGCTGCACCAACTTTAGGTCTCGATGCAAGCGTGCTGCAAGCCAGGCCCCTCCAGAGTGGATGCCGACTAAATGCACCTGCTGAATCGGCAAAGACTGGACGATTTGCCTGACTGCCACGAGCAGGGCTGCATAAAGCGTTTCAGCATCTGGTAGCGTGTCTGGGGTGTAGGCGGGCGGCTGTTGTGACATGAGGGCAGGCCTTAGAAATTCGCATCAAAATAGCGTTGCAGAATAATAGCCGCTGCGACAGCATCATCGGGCGCATTGCCTGTAACTCTCTGAGCCTCGACGCTTGAGCCGCGTTCATCGACCAGCACAACAGGGATGCCAAAACGGCCCTCAAGCTGGCGGGCAAAGCGTCGGCAGTGTTGCGAGGCATACTGCTCAGAGCCATCGGTTGCCAAGGCTAGGCCAACGACTAGGCGCTCGGGGCGCCAGGTCGCCAGCAGCGCCTCAATTCGGGCAAAACGCCCGTCGCGTGTCGGTTCAAGTATCAAATCCAGAGGCCGCGCTTGCTTAAGAAGAGTGTTTCCGAGGGCAACGCCGAGTTTTTTCGCGCCATAGTCAAAGGCCAGAAGCGTTTCTTCAGGCATGCCCTGCCGCACCGGTGAGCATCACTGGATCAATACCAAGCAACTTTAGCGCCGCCGGGTAGCGCTGTTCAGGAGGGGTCGAGAAAATGATTTCTGTGTCAGCCGCGACGTTGAGCCAGGCGTTTTGCGCCAACTCGTTTTCAAGCTGTCCTGCACCCCAGCCCGCGTAGCCGAGCGTGACCAACAGTTTTTCAGGCCCTTTGCCCGCTGCGACCTCTTGCAACACGTCGCGCGAGGTGGTGAGCGCTAGCTTACCAAGCTTGATACTTGAGCTGTATTCGCCCAAGGGGGTATGCAACACAAACCCACGATCAGTCTGCACGGGCCCACCAAAAAAAACCACGTTTGTCTGAAACGGACTTATTTCGAGTTTCAGGTCAATTTTTTCAAGCAAGCTCGTTAAGGATAAGTCGGTTGGTCGATTGATCACCAGCCCCAAAGCCCCCTTTGGGCCATGTTCACAAATGTAAATGACGGTCCCGGCCAACTCGCCCGTGACCATACCAGGCATCGCCATCAAAAACTGATTGGACAGGTCAATGGCAAAGTCTGGCAAGGTATCTTGGATGATTTTTGGGTCTGGCGTCATCAATATGCACCTGTATAAAAATAATTTAGACTTCCATCATTTCAAAATCTTCTTTACGGGCGCCGCACTCGGGGCATACCCAATTTGGCGGGACATCTTCCCATTTTGTCCCTGCGGCAATGCCCTCTTCGGGTAAGCCAGCTTCTTCGTCGTAGATCCAACCGCAAATTAAACACATCCAAGTACGCATAGCTCTCTCTTTAAATTAAGCCCACTTCGTCATCAATAACAGGCAGGCACAAACGGTTGTTCTCATACAATGGGGTCAATCTTACCGAAACCAACCACTCGATGTCTGTTTATTGCCTTCCTTTTTGATATGAATCCACCAAATTCGACTTCGATTGTTCTAATTTTTGGCCCCTTTGACCCCACTGGCTCGGATGGGCTACCGGCCGATGCCATCACTTGCGCCGCCCTCAACGGGCATGCGCTGGCCACTTTAACTGCCGTCACGATCCAAGACAGTGCCGACACTGAGGCCGTATTGCCCTGTCCGCCTGAGCAAATTGACGATCAGGCACGCTGCCTGCTTGAAGATATCCCGGTGCAAGCGATCAAAGTCGGTCAATTATCGTCGGTTGAGGCCGCCAGTGCGGTCGCGCAGATTGCGGCCGACTACAGCCAAGTCCCGATGGTATTGCATCTTGGTCAGCAAGAGATCGATACCGATGACGCCACCGAGGACGAAGATGACGTGCAAGACTTGACTGGCGCGGTGATCGAGCTACTGGTGCCTCAGGCACAAGTGGTGGTGGTTGATGGCAAGCGTCTGACCCAGTGGGTCACAGACGATTTGCTCGAAGCCTCAGGCCAGACTGCCGGCCCGCAAGCCCTCCAAGCCATCGGTGCAAGTTGGGTGCTAGTGATTGGACATCAACAGCGCCCAGGGCACCAGGCCAATATTCTGCTCGGCCCACAAAACGAAACCATCTCTTGGCCTTGGATTGCCCCACCTGACCGACTGCGAGACTCTGGTGGCGTGGTTGCAGCGGCCCTAGCGACACTGCTGGCGCAGGGCTTAGACGTGCCCGAGGCAGCCCGACAAGCCTGTAGCCACGCAGAACGCGCGGTTGCCCAATCGTTTCAGCCAGGCATGGGTAATCGCATTGCCCGTCGGCTTGCTCTCGAGAGTTAAACCATGATCTCACCAAATACCGCTAACAATACACTGCGTTTTCCTTCAGGGCTTTACGGTGTCACACCCGACTGGACCGATGCCAAAAGACTTGAACAGGCAGTGCGCGCTGCAGCCAGTGGCGGCATGCGCGCGCTGCAATTTCGCCATAAATCGCCTGATCTCGACTTGCGCAAAGAGTTAGCGCAAGGCCTGGCCACGCTATGCCGCGAGCTTAAGGTCACCTTTTTTATCAACGATGACTGGCGCTTAGCGCTTGAACTCAAGGCCGATGGGATCCATCTCGGGCAGCACGACGACTCTCCTGCGCAAGTGCGCGCTGAGATTGGCCCAGACATGCTGTTAGGCGTGTCGTGTTACGCCAACGTGCAACTTGCGCAACAACTCTTGCAACATGGCGTCTCGTATATCGCCTTTGGGGCAATGTATGCGTCGCAAACCAAACCGCTGGCACCGCCCGCACCCTTAACTGTCTTACGCGAAGGGCGAGACCTGTGCGAGCGATATTCGGGCCCACGCCCGGCGGTGGTGGCGATTGGCGGGATCGGCCCACAACACGCGCAAGCCTTAGCACTGGCCGGTGCTGACTCAATCGCAGTGATCGGCAGCTTGTTTATGGCACCCGATATCGAAGCCGCAGCACGCGCGCTCTCGCAACCCTTTTCTTCTCTTGTCTAGGCGGATCTACTTTTATGTCTCGCAACGCTGAACTTTTTGAACGCGCCTGTCGTAGTATTCCTGGCGGCGTGAATTCACCCGTGCGCGCCTTTCGCTCGGTCGGAGGCACACCGCGCTTTGTCGCGCGTGCGCAAGGCCCTTATTTTTGGGACGCCGAAGACAAACGCTATATTGATTACATCGGCTCATGGGGCCCTGCAATCTTAGGCCACGCACACCCTGAAGTCGTCAAAGCGGTACAAGACGCGGCCGTTCACGGCCTGTCGTATGGCGCCCCCACCGAAGCCGAGATTGAAATCGCTGAAATGCTGATTGCTCGCATGCCATCTTTTGAGCAGGTACGTTTAGTCAGCTCTGGCACCGAAGCCACCATGACGGCGATTCGTTTGGCACGTGGTGCAACTGGCCGCAGCAAGATCATCAAGTTTGAAGGCTGTTACCACGGCCATGCCGACAGCCTGTTGGTCAAGGCGGGCTCTGGCTTGCTCACGGCGGGCGGCGATCCGACTTCGGCCGGCGTGCCACCCGAATTTGTCGCCCATACCATCGTGTTGGATTACAACGATATCGCTGGCGTCAAAGCCGCCTTCGCAACGCATGGCAAAGAGATTGCATGCATCATCGTTGAGCCGATGGCTGGCAACATGAATTTAATTAAGCCGATTGCAGGCTTTCTTGAAACTCTGCGCAGCGAATGCACTGCGCATGGCGCATTACTGATTTTTGATGAAGTGATGACGGGCTTTCGGGTTGGGCCACAAGGCGTGCAAGGCTTGACAGGTATCAAACCCGACATCACCACCTTGGCCAAGGTGATTGGCGGCGGCATGCCCATTGGCGCGTTCGGTGCCAGCGCTGCGATCATGAAAAACATTGCACCTCTTGGTGGCGTCTATCAAGCCGGCACCTTATCGGGCAACCCGGTTGCCGTGGCAGCAGGCATCACCACGCTTAAATTGCTGAGCAAACCTGGCTTCTATGAAGACCTTGCAGCACGCACGCGCAAGCTGACAGAGGGTTTAACCGCCGCCGCACGTAAGCATGGTATCGCCTTTTGCGCCGATTCCGAAGGGGGTATGTTTGGCTTGTACTTCTCAAACACCGTGCCCACCACCTTAGCTGAAGTCTCAGCCAGCAACATCGACATGTTCAAAGTCTTTTTTCATGCCATGCTCGACGAGGGTGTGTATTTTGCACCGTCGGCATACGAGGCAGGCTTTGTCTCAGCCACCCACACCGATGATGTCATCGCCGCCACCGTCGCTGCCGCTGATCGAGTGTTTGCGAAGTTGGCCTAGCGATAAAGTCAGTGCATAAAGTGAATCTGACTTACACGCCGAGATACCGTGTCCATAAGTCACGGTCTGCGTTTAACGCGGCTGAACTACCTTGCCACACCACACGGCCTCGTTCAAGGATCACGTGGCGATCGGCGAGTTTAATCAGCCGCTCAACATATTTGTCGATCACCAAAATCGTTTGCCCTTCTTGGCGCAGACGCGCCAGGCACTGCCAGATCTCTTCGCGCACCAAGGGTGCCAAGCCTTCAGTCGCCTCGTCAAG
>CAMCII010000116.1 GCA_945874505.1 Bordetella parapertussis
GATTCTTCAGGCCAAGACCCTTGACCAAGACTCGTTACAGGCCAGTGAAGAACTTGGCATTTTTTTCTCAAGCGCCTTGGCGCTTGCAGTGTTCTAGCAGCAAAGGTAACTTCAGTGATACAAACACCCTATCAAAATACTTTCTGAGAGCAGGAGCACTCATGAACCAACAAGAACCTTTGAAAAACAAGATTATGTCGGGCCAAACAGTGCCGGGGGCCATGATCTTTGAATTTTTTTCACCCGGTGTCTCAAGTATTTTAGTCAATGCCGGCGCAGAGTTTGCGCTCTACGACATGGAACACACTGGCTTAAGTTTTGAAACGTTGAAGTGGCTCTTTGCCTCGTGTCGCGGTCTTCCAATCACGCCAATGGTACGGGTGCCGCGCGGCGAATATACCTGGCTGGCTCGGGCCCTCGACTTGGGCGCTCACGGCGTCATGATTCCGATGGTTGAGTCACGCGAGCACGCCTTGAGTATTGTCCAATCCTGCCGCTACCCCCCCATTGGTCGTCGAGGGGCTGCCTTTGGCTTTGCACAATGTGACTACCAAGGCGGCGCTGTCACCGAAAAAGTACAGGCTTACCATGCACGCACCCTGATCATGGCGCAAATCGAAACTGAGCGTGGTCTTGCCAATATCGAAGAGATCGCTGCCGTTGAGGGGATCGACGTTCTTTGGTTAGGGCATTTCGACCTGACAAACTTTATGGGGATCCCTGCTCAGTTCGAGAATCCTGTATTTTTAGAGGCCATGGCACGCGTGGCACACGTTGCCCGACAATACGGCAAAATCGCGGGCTTTATGGCAACGGACCCGGCGTGGATTGCACGTGCAAAAGCAATGGGCTACACGATGCTGGCCGCAGGCACAGACTCGGGCCTGTTGCAACAGGCTATGGGAACGTTAATTGACGACATCAAAACCGGAGCCTGAACATGACTTTTCGCCTTGGGATCACACGAGATCTGCTGACCAGTGACGGTTCGCCAAGCTTTGGCTTAGGCCCGCTCGAACTCTTGAAGCAAGAACGACATATCGACTGGGAATTCATTGATGAAACAGTCACCGAAATTACGCCTGACATCATGGCACGCTATGACGGCTTGCACGTCAACAGCCCCGCAGTCACCGCCAGGTCGATTGCTCGCTCAGACTGTCGCGTGCGCTTAGTGTCTCGCCATGGCGTGGGCTTTGACTCTGTTGATGTCGCTGCCCTAGCCGCGAAAGGCATTCTCACCACCAATACGCCGATTGCGGTTCGTCGACCCGTTGCTGTCGCGTCGCTCACAATGATTTTTGCACTGGCGGGGCGTTTATTCGCAAAAGACAATCTGATCCGCAAGGGCGAATGGAACACACGAACCAATCACATGGGGCTTGGCCTCACCACTCGTACCTTAGGCGTACTGGGCGCAGGGGGAATCGGCTTAGAACTGCTTGCACTAGCCCGCCCCTTTGGCTGGCGGATGCTGGCGTGCGATCCCTTCGTTAACGCTGACGCGGTCTCTGCGTGTGGGGCGTCTTTAGTTGATCTAGACACGCTTTTAGCGCAAAGTGATTTTTTAGTGACGACCCTAGTCCTAAACGAAAAAACTCGTCACATCATCGATCGCGAACGTCTGTCAAAAATGAAATCATCCGCGTTTCTCATCAATATGGCGCGCGGCCCAATCATAGATGAACTTGCCTTGATCGATGCGCTGAATCAAGGGGTGATTGCCGGCGCTGGGCTCGATGTCTTCGAACAAGAGCCAATTCAAACTGAGAACCCCTTGCTCAAGATGCGACAAGTACTATTGACTCCGCACTCACTTTGCTGGACCGATGAGTGCTTCGATCACATCGCGCGCGAAGGGCTAGAGTGCCAAATTGCGTTTTCGAAAGGACTAACGCCCTCTTCTGTTGTCTCTGTTTCAAACTGAATCCTGTCATGAATACCCAACTTAAAGGTTTCAACATGTTCACTTGCCTCCCCCACCCTATCCCAGCATATCGTGCAAAAGCCTTGCGCTTTGTCGCTTACGCTGCGCTCTCACTGTTTACAAGCCTTGCTTATGCGCAAGCCTGGCCAAGTAAACCAATCACCATGATTTCACCCTATCCTGCCGGAGGTGGTGTCGATACAGTCGCGCGCATCATTGCCGAGCGACTGGCACCCGCGTTAAACAGCACCATCACAGTTGAAAATCGCCCCGGTGCGGGCGCTACGATTGGCGCGGCACAATTAGCCCGCAGTGCACCCGATGGCTACACGTTAATGGTAGGCAGTATTGTTGACTACGCGATTGCGCCTCATGCACACTCTGCGCTGAGCTTTGAAATGAAACGCGATTTGCTACCCATTGTGCAACTTGGCTTTGGCCTCGTCGGACTTGTCGTTAACATCGACGTCCCGGCAAAAGATTTAAAAGAGTTGATCGCCTTGGTCAAAGCAAAACCGGGTGTACTAAGCTATGCGTCGTCGGGCGTAGGGGGTCAAGTTCATTTGAATATGGAATTATTTAAACAAATGTCTGGCATAGATGTTGTGCATGTTCCGTATCGTGGCACGACGCAATTTATGCCCGATTTGCTGTCTGGTCGCGTGGCGATGTCACTCGATAGCCTTCCCGCTCATTTGAGCAATATTCGCGCCGGAAAGACACGCGCCTTAGCGGTGGGCAGCGCTACGCGCACGAGCACGTTGCCAGACGTACCAACCTTTATCGAAGCGGGCTTGGCGGGCTATGAAGCAGCAACCAACTACACCTTATTTGCCCCAACGAACACGCCCACTGAGATCGTCGCAAGGCTCAACCTCGAAGTGAACATCGTTCTCAAACGGCCCGATGTCATCGAAAAACTTGGTGCAATCGGTATGACCGTCATTGGCGGCACTACCGCTTCTGCTCAAGCCCGTATACCGGTTGAAATTGAAAAATGGAACAAGGTCATCAAAGGCGGTAACTTGGTGTTAGCGCAGTGATTGAGCGCTCTGGGTAGCCAAGTACTAGAACAGGGCAATCCGGGCTGGCCACCCGGTGTTCAATCAATGATTGAGCACTCTGGGGAACCGAGTACTAGAACAGGGCAATCCCGGCTGGCCACCCGATGTTCAATCAATGATTGAGCACTCTGGGGAACCGAGTACGAGAACAGGGCAATCCAGGCTGGTCAGCTGGTATTCAATCAATGATTGAGCACTCGAGGTAACCACGTTGAGATGGCGGGGATATAAGTCAAGAGGGCGAGCGCACCAATTAGCGCGATCACAAAGGGCCCAATCTCTTTGACGATCAAGCCAAGATGGGTGCGCGAGACCGAGCTTGCGACAAACATTAACACCCCCACAGGTGGGGTGATTTGCCCGATCACTAAATTCACCAGTAACACAATGCCAAAGTGCAGAAGATCAATTTGAAGAGCCGTTAACAACGGAATCAATATCGGCACAACGATGATCATGATGGCGAGTGTTTCCATCAACATCCCAGCGATCAACAGGGTCACATTCAAGATCAACAAAATCGCCCAAGGTGAGGTCGTAATCGACGTGAGAAACGCTGCGACTTGTTGTGGCGCTTGTTCAACACCCAAGATCCAGCCAAAGGGGGCCGCACCTGCAGCGATCACCAAAATGGCAGCGGTCTCACGACCTGTTGCGAGCAGAATCGCCGGCAGACCACGCCACGTTAAGGTGCGATACACGAACAGACCAATAATGAGCGAGTACGCGCAGGCAACCGCAGCGATTTCGGTTGCCGTAAATACTCCCATCCGAAAGCCGACTAGAATCAAGATCGGCATCGCCAACGCCCAAAGGGCATGACGAAAAGCATGGTAAAGCCGAGTCCGACTGAACGCCGTATCTTTTGGAAATCCGCGCTTACGTGCTGTCCAGCCAATCACCAACATCATCGCTCCAGCCATGACCACGCCTGGGATCAGACCAGCAATAAATAAGTCGCCCAGCGAAACGTTGGCTTGCCAGGCATAAATCACCATCAAGATTGACGGCGGAATAATTGGCCCAAGCGTGGCAGCTGCCGCACACACCGCCGCCGCAAAGCCACGACCATAACCAGCTGCTGTCAGTTGTGGCACAAACACCCGCGAGGTCGCTGCGCAATCTGCCACCGATGAACCTGAAATACCAGATAAAAAGACATTACCCACGATCGCGGTTTGCGCTAAGCCGCCTCGAATGTGCCCAACGAACGCACGCGTAAAGTTAAATAACCTCTCGCTGATACCGGACTCGTTCATGAGCGCACCGGCTAACGTAAAAAGAGGCACCGCCAATAAAGGGAACGACTGCACGCTAGTGGCCACACGTTGCGCTACAACCGATACTGGGATACCGTCTAAGCCGATCACCAACATGGCTGAACCCAACATGGCAAAGCCGATTGGCACGCCAACGATCAACAGCGCGACAAACACACAGAGCAGAAGGGTCAACATGAAATGAATATCACTTATGGATTAAGTCTGAGCCATATCAATGACCGTTTCTGTCGCATTTTGAAACACGACCTCAGGGCCTTCATCGATCAAAATAATCGCACCGTGCAAAAGCGTGAGTGCGAAACCGATTGGCATCGAGATAAAGATCCAGCCCATCGAATACCCAAGCATGGGCGTATTGCTACCCCACACATTTAGCGTATACGACACACCTGCGTAAACCGCTGCCACCAAAATCACAGCACCCGCTAGACAAGCCAGCAGGCCCGCCCATCTGCGCGCTTGAGGCTTCAGGCGCAAAATTAAGACATCGATGCGAATGTGCATGCGCGACCGCAAGGCAGATGGGATGCCGAACATCACAGACCAGACAAACAGAGTGACTACGAACTCTTCAGCCCAAGTCAAAGGGTTATTGAAGACATAGCGCAGAATCACACCGAGCCCTAGCAGGACGGCGATAATCGCCACCATCCACATCACCAAGACGTCTTCAAGCCAGGCTAAACCATTGCCCAAGCGTTTGACGGTGTGAAACATCACTGCCCTTACTTGGCAGCGCGTATCCGATCAATCTCAGCGCGTACGCGCTTCCAGTTCTCGGTTCCCCAGCGGGCTTCAAGTTTTGGATAGACGGCCTGCATCTTTGCAGCAAAGGCATCACGATCGGGGTCAGCAATAATTTTTGTTTTACCCGATTTACGAATGTCTTCGAGCATTGACACCTCAAGCGCTTGTTGCTTCTGGGTATTAATGGCAGAGGCCGCCTCAGCTTCGTCGATTAACAGCTTTTGCAACTCTGGTTTAAGTTTGGCCATACTCGCTTTGTTGATCAACAGCGTATTGTTCTGCAGCATGTGACGACTCATGGTCAGCACACCCTGAACTTCATAAAACTTACGTGAAAAAATCGTTGGAATCGGATTTTCTTGACCATCAACCGTTTTTTGCTGCAACGCGGTATACACCTCACCAAACGGAATAGGCGTTGGGGCAGCGCCAAACCCGCGCACCATCTCAACCCAGATCGGCGACTCAGGCACACGCACTTTTAAACCCGCCATGTCTTCAGGCTTACGCACCTCTTTGCTGGTGAACGTAAAGTTGCGCCAACCCCAGTACCAAATCTTAGTCAGCGGCACAATATTGTGTTTGTCTTTGAGCTCTGTCCAGATTGGCTCCATCGCAGCGCCACGGATCACTGCTTCGGCTTCTTTCCAGTCTTTCCATAAAAATGGAGCGCTAGGCATCTCAAACGCCGGCACCATAATGTTCAACGTCGGCATCGAGGGTGTCGAAATATCGAGCGCACCTGATTTGAGCTGTTGCAGCAAATCAACCTCTTTACCAAGCTGCTCAGACGGGAACACTCGAATATTTAGCTGACCATTTGATTTTTTATTGACGTTATTGGCAAATTCTTGGTACAGGTCATAGGCGACCTCGCCAGGGCTGTTGGCGTGGCCAAAGCGCAACGTCACTTGGGCTGCAGCAGCCATCGACAAGGTTGTCAAGGCAGCGGCTAGGGCGAATTTTGTAAACGAGCGAGCGATTTTCATAGTTTGTCTCTGCCACGATGGTTTGAATTGAACGTGAACTTGGGTGGTCATCGCCACTCAGTGTTTTTTGCTGATTCACTGTACTACAGGCGCTTAAGATGACGCAAACTATATTTATCGCTGGGGTTTTGCGTCATCTAGCATCGTATGCCACTAGGCCGTCATCAGGCTGCCGTTATCGGGGTGCTTCGATCCAAGCGTCGCACTCACAGGACATTTGTGTAGAGAATCTTGCCTGATCCTCGCGCACAGCTCAATGAAACCAAGTCGCCTTGGTTTCAAGAGCACACTTATTCAAAAACATGCAACTGCGTTCGATTGCGACCAATAAACTCCCAATCGTAGGTCACCCCTAACCCGGGTCCAGTCGGCACTGACACACAACCATCAGCCCCAACGCACTCAAGCTGATCGGTGTAGCCACAGGTATAAATCGGTGCCAGCGCATTGGGGCAGTCGGGCCCAACCAACGCCACTTCGTAATAGTTCGTGTTGCGCATTGCTGCCATCAAGTGTCGATGCGCTGGCCCGCTTGCATGAATCTCGCAATCGAGCCCGAGTGACTCTGCCATGTGCGCGATCTTAAGCGAACCCGTAATCCCCATGTCGTACTCTGGATCGACTCGTAGAAAATCAGTGCCGCCCGCCAAGACAAAATCGGCTTTGGGCTCAACACCTCTAACATGCTCGGTCATCAGTAACGGGGTTTTGAGCATCTCGCGTAAACGCTTGTGTGCAAACGCAGACACGCCTCCGTCTCGATAGGGATCCTCGTACCAAAAGTAATTACCTTCATCGCACGCGCGCCCCACATACAACGCATCTGCAAAGGTTCTGAGTTCACAAGCGGGGTCTAACATCAAGGTCAAACGATCACCCATATGTTTGGCCAAATGCAGCACGTTGGCGGCTTCTTCACGTGCATTGCCATCGTTCCAGCCGTGCACTTTGAAAGCCCGATAGCCTAAGGCATAGCAATGTTCGGCAAAATCAACGAAGGCCTCTTTGCAATCAAGCCCGCCATTGCGATCAGCATGATAAGTACTGGCGTAGGCCGGCAAGCGCTTGCGGTAGCCACCCAGTAGCTCAGTTACCGAAGCCCCATAGTGGCGCCCAGCCCAATCCCATAGAGCAATATCCAAGCACCCATGGCCCATATGATCGAACTGCCGAATATCGCGTTTGAGATCTTCGTAGATCGCGATGCGTTCGCGGGCGTCTTTGCCGATGATTCGGGGGCAAAGCATCAGTAACTGACCAAGACTCGAGCGTGTCGCCACCCACTGGGCAACGTACTCACCCCGCCCACCGTCAGCCGTCTGGATCACAATGGCAAACTTAGAGAGACGGACCGTCGAGCCTCGCTTAAAGGTGACCGACTGCGCCATCCCCTGGCGCGACAAGTTTTGGGCATCAAACTCAAACTCGTGCACTTCAACGCGTGTAATGAGGCTCATCTCCGGTCCCTTATTATGTTTGATTGGCTATGTTATCGCTTACAAAAACTCAACGTGGCTTTGTTTCGACAGAATTTTCAAAGCGGGTCGGCATCCGATTGTTTCGGCTTCGGCTAGATCTGCGTACTTTTTAGCGAAACGAACGGCCGAAGCAGCAGCTTAAACAAGGCCAACACCAAACACTTAGAGAGCGAACTTGATGAAAATAACAGATTAACGTAAAATGTACAAAAATGTTCACTTTATGTAAATTAAAATGCTAATCAAGACACTCATCCAAGAGTTAGATAAGTGGGATAGTCACGGCATTTGGGCGTTCACCTCTTCGACCTTACATAGATTGTTTCCAGAGCAGGCGCGAACGCGCCTTAAAGCCTTGGCTCAGCACCAGAAAGCAGGGCTCATTACTCACGTCGCTCGTGGCCTGTATGTCAATCCACGAGCGCGCTCCTTGCCAGGCGATGTGCTGACAGCCCTCGTCCCATTCTTGCGCCCTTGGGATTTCAAATATTTGAGTCTGGAGTCTGCCTTGTCTGAAGCCGGTGTCATTTCCCAAATCCCGTCTCGACTCACTCTGATGACAACGGGCCGAACCCAGACCTTTGCGACACCGTACGGAATAATCGAGTTTGTGCACACCGCCCAAAAACCAGCAGATTTACGCCATCAAGTTGTTTGGGATAATCGGAAGGGCTTTCCGGTTGCCACCACCAAGCGCGCGCTTGGTGACCTCAAACACGTTAGACGCAACCTTGACCTGGTAATGATTGACGAGCCCTCTAATGTTTCGAACTAAAGCCGATTTATTAGCGCTTGCCAGCCGTTACGCCAACGAGCGCCGAGTGCCTTTTGGCACCATCATCAAAGAGATTCTGCACTACGAAATCCTATACGCGATGGCTCAAAGTGAGGCACTCAGTCAACTAACGTTTCAGGGTGGTACCGCGCTGCGCCTCTGTTATCGGGGAACC
Organism: Bordetella parapertussis; assembly: GCA_945874505.1. GTDB lineage: Bacteria > Pseudomonadota > Gammaproteobacteria > Burkholderiales > Burkholderiaceae_B > Zwartia > Zwartia parapertussis_J. Next base: position 8,439 of record CAMCII010000116.1, read on the forward strand.
CGTTATTCTGAAGATCTTGACTTCGCTTGTTCTGAAAGCTTTCATACTGACGCAATGAAACCTTTTGCCGAATTACTGCAAAAGGAAATCGCCGCGGCATACGACCTCGACGTCGAGATTAAAAAGCCTAAGTTTAACGGTCAACGAACTGCGGGGGTGAGCGTTGCACGCTGGAGTGCAAAAATCCTAGTCCCGCAAACTGACCCAAGCGTGCCGCAGAATCAAGTCATCAACATTGAAGTCGCGAACGTGCGCGCTTATGAACCCGATCTGGTGGCGGTCAATGCAAACTATCCACATTTACCCGCCCCTCTGCAGCAAATGATCATTGCGACTGAGACACCAACTGAAATTTTGGCCGACAAAATCGTTGCGCTAGGTGCTCGCCCGTATTTAAAGGCACGCGACGTGTGGGACATCAAATTTTTGCTTGATCGACAAACCGTCCCCGACTTTAAGCTAGTTCAAAAAAAACTAACAGACTACGGATGGACTGCAGACGCGTTCAAATCGAAAATGAGCGAAAAAATTGAATTGCTCGCGCAGCCAGATACTGCCAATCACTTCTACGCCGAGATGAGCCGCTTTGTAGATGCAACCGTTTTGCCTCAGCTTAAAAACCCTTCAATGGCAAATATGTTTTTACGAAAATCAATCGAGCTTGGTCAGCAAACAATTGCAGCTAACTTAGGTTAGCGAGTGAAAAAATCGAAACAAGGCTATATTAAGCCACGAGACAATTCAAGGAGAACTCGCTATGCGTATGAACAATCTAAAAAAATTATGGCGTGAAGGCAAACCCACCGTTGGAGCCTGGCTATCTATCCCTGGTTGCTTTCCTGCCGAGGTGATGGCCCACACCGGAGTCGACTGGCTTTGCGTCGATATGCAGCACGGTTGCATTGATTACTCAGACGTCGTGCCCATGCTCACCGCAATTTCAACCACCAATGTCACCCCCTTAGTGCGCGTGCCATGGAACGAACCCTCAATGATCATGAAGGTACTCGATGCCGGCGCCTACGGCGTGATCGTGCCCATGGTCAGCAATCGTGAAGAAGCTGAACGCGCTGTCGCCGCGTGCCGCTATCCACCAACCGGCATGCGCAGTAACGGCCCAAACCGTGCCTTTATGTATAGTGGCGCCGACTACCAAAAACATTCTGACAAAGAAATGCTCTGTATCGTCATGATCGAAACCCCTGAGGGCATCGAGAAGATGGAAGAGATCATTTCAACACCAGGCCT
>CAMCII010000117.1 GCA_945874505.1 Bordetella parapertussis
ACGGATTTCAAGTTCCATTTGAGTCGCTGCCCGAATGCCTTCACCCTTGGCGTTCGGGATAGCACCAAGCGTACCGCACGAAACAAAGCTACCTTCGTCAATGTGCGGGCCCGCGAAGCAGCCGTTGCGCAACGATTCAAGCGGTCGGATCGCAGCGAACGCGCCCTTCTGATAGTCAACCCACTTACCATCTTCAAAAATGCGTGAGATCAGCTCGAGTTCGTCTTGATACGCTGAGACGTCAGACCACCGCCAAGCCGAGGTGCCCGTCGGTTTAGGGCACAACTGCTTAGACACAGCAATCGAATACGTTTCAACACGCCGGTCGGTGTGATCAGAGCCAACAGTCAGCCACCATTCACCACCGGTGTAAAACAAAACGGGCTCAACCTCGCCTGAACTATCTGGCCCCACAACCTCGATCGTTTCGGTTTGTGTGAGCAACAAAGCGCTGCCGCGGTAGTAAAGCGGCACGGTAGAAGGCGCAGGCACACCGATCAAACCGAGTTCGTGAATATGATGCTCGATCGCCGCCGCATCACGACCTGTCCAGCCAGCAATCACATAATGCCTCGGGGCAACCGCGGCTAGCGTTGTGGTAATCGTGCCATCAGCACCAACGGCTTCGCAAGAAAAATACAGGTGAGATTTCATCATCATCATTTGAATAATAAGAAAGTAAAAAGTTGAACGGCATGCGCGTAAATTGTCTCCCATCAGGGCGGGAAGGAGGTTAAGACAAGACCGCAGGCAGCCATAACGCGATCGACGGAAACACCATCAAAATAATAATGGCCAACATGTAAACAAACATGAAGGGCAGCACACCCGAAAAAACGTCGGTGATAGGACCGGGTTGTCGCCGCATACCTTGCAAGACGTAAAGCACCGTGCCATCCGGCGGGCTAATCATTGCGATCTCAACCAGCATCGTAATCACGACACCGAACCAGATTGGATCGTAGCCTAACGCCTTGACCACCGGAAAAAGCAACGGAACAGTACAGATCACCATGGATAGGCCTTCCATGAAGGTGCCCAAGGCTAAATAAAAGCCAATGATGACCAACATGATGGCCCAGCCCGGCAGGGGTAAGCCAGTTAAAAATTTTGCCAGCATTTGCGGCACACCCAGAGCCGACAAAATGTAGTTCAATACATAGGCACCGAACAAAATCAACGCAATCATCGACGTGGTGCGTGCGGTCGCATGCAACGACTCAGAAATCATTTTCCAATTCAGTTTGCGATCAATCAGCGCGAGCAGCAGACTGCCCGCCACGCCGAGTGCCGCCGATTCAGTCGGGGTGGCCAAGCCTGCATAAATCGTTCCGAGCACCAAGCCAATTAACAGCGCTGTAGGCAATAAATCTGACAGGCTCGCGATTTTGTGGCGCCAGGTGACACCCATTGCACTCGGGTCAGCATGCAACTTAAGCTTGTAGCTGCAGTAAAAGATCACCAAAACAAATAAGAGCACCACCAAAATACTTGGGCCAATGGCCGCGATGTAAAGCGCACCAACGGAGGTCTCGGTAATCAAACCATAAATAATGAATGTGATACCCGGAGGGATCAAGTTACCCAAGGCCCCGCCAGCAGCGAGAGACCCCAGCACCAACTTTGGTGGATAGTGACTTTTTTCAAAATATGGCAAGGCCACCGACCCCATCGTTGCTGCCGTCGCCACGCTTGAACCCGCCACCGCAGAAAACACACCGCAGGCCAGAATATTGGTGTGGAGTAAGCCACCAGGCAAACGGCCCATCCAGACATTCAAGCCACGATAAAGGCGCTCAGACAAACCCGCGCGCAACATAATTTCGCCCATCAATAAAAACAAGGGCACAGACACCAACACAAAGTTGGTAGACGGTGCCCAAATCATTTCGCCCAGAAAGTTCCAAAACGGACGATCTGACAACGAAAAGCCCGCCAAGAGCGCAAGCGATGAGAGCGCGGCACCTACGTAGATACCACCCGCAAAAAAACCGGCAAACGCCCCTAATACCGCCAATAAAGCCCACCAAGGCACCGTCGTAGCGGATAAAGCCGCGGCACTATCGGCACCGCCAAGTAAGCTAGCACCACCAATCACGATCGCCATGATTACAATGAATACGATCGCAATCATTGACTGCCCTGTTTTTGAGTAGACGAAACGCTGGGGGTCTGCGCCGGTGCCTGTGGCGCAGCAACCACCTTGGTAGACGAATAGCCAGGCGCCTGCATATTTGCTTGTGCCTCGGCAACCGCTTCGAGTGTTTCGGCGGCTTCGTCTTTGTAAGTACGCGCCATTAAGGCGCGATCCATGGCGACAAGATCGCCACGCATTAACTGCCCGACTGAACGCAGCGCCAGAGCAAGCGCTGCGAGCAATAGCAAGACAAAGCCTGATGCCCACAGGCCCTGCGGTAACACCAACGGTGTGCGTAACGTGGTGAGATCCGTGGCATTAAACGCAAACGAATCGTTGGCGATTGAAACTGCACCGTACACATAAAACCCAGTCGACACCAACAAGGACAGCAGCGAAGCTAAATGCAACCACACGCGCACACGCAAAGGCATGCGTTGCACCAGCACATCGATGCGCACATGACCACGCTCAAACAGTGTGCCAGCCAGCCCCCAACTCATGCCAACCGCCATGAGATAGCCTGTGAGTTCAGTAGTGGATTCGGTTGAAAATCCGAGAAACTTTCTGGCAAAAATATCAAAACAGATCAGCACCGTGATCAGTAGATAGCAAAAGCCCGCTATCCACATCGCACGGCGACTGAGCCATTCAAGGCCTTGATACACTTTTACTTACCGGCAGTGTATTTCACACCGGTGATCGGTGCGATCACCTCGTTGTACACCACACCGCAACGATCGCCGCAGCGTTTGACCCAGGCGGGCAAGACTGTGTCAGCCAAACTTGCCTGTATCAAGCTTGCCTCATTTGGCTGGGCCTTAACTTCTGCCATGGGCTTTTTGACCAGCGTTGCCAGTTTGCCCGAGCAGCCCTCTGCACGGCCAACGTTACACGCTACACCATCGGCAGTCGCCTCTTCGCCAAGTTTCCATTGGGCATTTTCAATTGCGGCAAACGTTTTTTCAAACTCAGCACGAATCGAAGGCTCAAGCTTGTTCCACCAAGCCAAATTCACAAAGTAACCAGCGGTCGACCAGGATAACGATAGCGTGTGAAGATGCGTTGTCACCTCTGGCCATTTCACGCCATTGCCCGAACCCGAACCCGTGATGCCGCAATCCACGGTGCCACGCTCAAGCGCTGTGTAGACTTCTCCAAAGGCGAGTGAAACGGGTTGTCCGCCCAACGCCTTGACCAGGTCACCGGCCGAAGGCCCGTTGATTCGCACTTTCAGACCTTTCAAATCTGCTAGCGACGCAATTGGCTTACGGCAGAACAACATCTGACCCGAGAACGGGTACGTTGCCACAAGTTTGATACCCAGTTTTTCAAGCTCTTTATTGGCAACCGGCATCATCGCGTCTGCCACTTTGCGCGCTTGTGCAATGCCAGGATTCAAACCTGCAAGGTCGACACCGTCGAGCATCGGCACATCGCCCGAAACTGTTGTGAGCGGGCCTGCTGCAATGTCAACTTGACCCGAACGCACTAAGCGCAGCACTTCAGGGCCATTGACGTTGCGCTCTGGCCAAGACGATAAAGTGATTTCAACGCGCCCTTTCGTGGCGGCTTTTAACCCATCGCGCAACATAGGTTGATCCACTTGGGTGTACTGCGGAATCGTTGGCGACACCTGCGTAATGGCTTGCACCGCAATCTTGGGACCCGTGGCAGCCGTTTGGGCCGACACGGCCGAGACCTGTAACGCGGCGCACAGGGCTGTGACCATCATTGATCGATTTAAAACGTTCATTTATAAGCTCCTAAAAATATGACACATCGACAACAGAGAAAGAATCTATCACCTCAGCAGCCGCACGCCGGCTGTGCTTCGGCAAACGCCACACCTTGCTAAACACCCGCGGGGCGACTAAGAATTTGTTGAGCGGCCCTGATAAAGTGCCGAGCCGCTCTTCAAACGAAGGCGCTTAAAAACTTGCCAGACTATTATTCGTCAGATCGGTCACGAGCATTGACCCCGGCGCGTGCGTCAGACAAAACGCAGGCTTCATCGCCATCGCGACAGATTGCGGCGTGACGCCACAAGCCCAAAACACAGGCATCTCATCATCGTGGATGGTGACCGATTCACCAAAATCCGGTTGATGGATGTCTTGAATACCAATCAAGTGCGGCATGCCAATGTGCACCGGCGCACCGTGCACACTCGGAAACCGCGAAGTAACCTGCACGGCTCGCACAATATCAGCCGCACGCATTGGTCGCATAGATACCACCATCGGGCCGTGAAACACGCCCGCCGGCGTCGTTGCGATATTGGTTCGATACATCGGTACGGTGCGTTGCTCTTCAATATGCCGCAAAGGAATACCCGCCTCGACCAAGGCTTGCTCAAACGAAAAAGAACAGCCTAAAACAAAGCTCACTAAATCATCGCGCCATTGGCTTGCAATATCGTAGGGCTCGTCAACCAAAACGCCGTCTATGTAGACACGATAACGCGGGATGTCGTAACGAATGTCAACGTCTTCACCGAGGCTGGGTAGCAGGGGGTTGCCCGGTTCGGATACGGCCAAAATTGGACAGGGTCGAGGATTACGCTGACAAAACAGCAAAAAATCACTTGCCAGCTCTTTAGGCAAGACCATCAAATTGCCTTGCACATTGCCTGGGGCGACGCCAGCGGTATGCCCACGGGCTTCGCCGCTGCGGCTGCGCAACCGGGCTTGGTGGCCAGGGTTCATGGTTTGCGCAGACAGCGCCGCTTGGCTAACCGCTTTTGGAAGACTGAGGTCGTTCATCGGGGTACCCTCGGGTAAATAAGAATCACTCTCAACATCCATCAACACACGTAAACAGGAATCGCTCGAAACGGCCATCGTGCCCTTCTTTACGCACTCGGCTGCAAAGTCTGGAGTGTGGCTTGCCCACTGCACCGCGTCAAGTGTTTACTGACCAGGCGGGCAACGTCGCCAACCTCGCATGCTAGCAATTACCGCTAAGTGTGAAGCAAAATCCGCCTCGCGAGCGGACAACATCCGCCTCATGACCTGCTACGATAAGCGTTCAATTTTTTGAGGCATCTCAACATGGCAAACTCTAAACCTGCAAAGCTGCACGAACGTCTGAAACAACCTGGTCTGGTCACCGCACCCGGCGTCTACGATATGGTGTCACTGCGACTGGCAGACAGCTTTGGCTTTGATGCCCTGTACATGACCGGCTTTGGTGCCGTGGCTTCGCATCTGGGGTTACCCGATGCCGGCCTCGCGACCTATAGCGATATGGTCGGCCGAGTCGGAGCGATGGCAAAAATGGCGCGAACGCCCTTAATCGCCGATGGCGACACGGGCTACGGCGGTTTGTTAAACGTACGCCACACCGTGCAGGGCTACGAACTTGCCGGCGCATCGGCGATTCAACTCGAAGACCAAGAATTTCCTAAAAAGTGTGGTCATACTCCCGGCCGACGCGTGATCCCGATGGCGGATATGGTCAAAAAAATCAAAGTTGCTGCCGAAGCCCGTCAATCAAAAGACTTTTTGATTATTGCGCGCACTGATTCGCGCACCACGCTTGGATTGGACGAAGCACTGCGACGCGCTGAGGCCTATGCCAAGGCCGGAGCAGACGTTTTGTTTGTCGAATCACCCGAAACCGAAGAAGAGATGCGTAAGATTGGTGCGTCATTTGATCTGCCCTTGCTAGCGAATATGGTTGAAAAGGGTCGCACTCCCGTCTTGAGCAAGGCCGATCTTGAAGCACTTGGGTTTAAGTTGGCGATATTTCCGGTGACGGCCCTGCTTGCAGGCGTGCACGCCATGACCAAGGTCTACGAGCATTTTAAAAGCACAGGTTCATCGACTAACAACACGGTTGACTTGTACGACTTTACTGACCTGACTAAATTGATGGGCTTTGAAGATGTTTGGGAGTTTGACAAGCGCCATGCCGATTGAGCGCAAGCAAAATTTAACCACACTGCCCTCACAACATCTTAGCTGTGAAATCCGTACAATTAGGCATGAGTTTGGCAGCTTGGGTTGGTTTTGCTGCCGAGCTTGATCAAAGTTTCGTTACAACGACACGCCGTTTCACCACACGCCATTTTGCTCAAAAAGCATTTTTATTTTCAGGATACCGCTATGAAAACCACACGTCGCCAATTCATCATTTATTCGGCCGCCGGCCTAGCCACCTTGCCTCTTGCACAACAAGCTAACGCGCAAGCGATGCTCGGCGAAGCCGAACCTCAAGCGGTTGGATTGGGCTACAAAGCAGTCGCCACTCAAGTCGATAAGGCCAAGTTTCCAAAGTACGTTGGTGGCCAAGTTTGCACTAACTGCCAGCTGTACGTTAGCAAATCACCCGAAGCTGGCACCTGTGCGATCTTCCCTGGCAAGCTTGTCGCTGGGCCAGGATGGTGTAACGCTTGGGTCAAAAAAGCTTAAGCAACTACCGATAAAAAAACCGCTGCACTGCAGCGGTTTTTTTATCATCATTTTGCGTGTCAGGCTAAATACTTTAATCGCCATACGCCTCAGCCCTTACTGGGCCACAACACGGGCATCAGTACCGGCACCTTCAATATAAACTCTCTGGCCTACGCGAAAGTTACCGGTCGGCTGCGTGACACTCACTAACACACCGCTACTGGTACGAACAAAGATTTGTTGCCCTGCAACGGGCTTGTCGTAATGTTTTTGAATTTCATTGCCACCCACGGCACCGCCCACAGCGCCCAGAACCATCGCGACAGCTTTACCCGTGCCCGAGCCAATAAGCGCCCCAACCCCCAAACCGCCCAGCGCACCAATCACAGCCCCGACGCCAGTTTCGTGGTTATGCGCGATTTGTGTTGCCGTAATTTGTTGGATCACGCCTGAGCGAATTTCGAGCGGTGCGGTAGGCGTCGTGGGCGCACAAGCGGTTAAACCTAAAGTGAATAAAATAGTGACTGTGCCAGCGACCATTCTTTTAAACATTGGGGATCTCGATTAAAAAGGAAAGTTGCCTGATTGTACTTCCAAGTTGTGATTTAATTGAGCGATTCGTCAACCTCGTCTCAGGGTCTTAAGTGACTCAACAGACCGCGATTGCAATACCACTGAAACCTAATCCCTTCGCCCAAAACGGCTAAGCTTCACGGAAATCATGATGAAAAAACACATCGCACTGCTTTGCCTGGCTCTCGCCAGTGCAACCACCTCGGCACAACAAGCCGCGGCGGCTACAACAACCACTGAAAAATTTATCGGCCTGTGTGCAAGCACAACAGACGCAGCCGCTCAAAACTTTTGCCACGGCTACAGCCAAGGTGTCTACGAAACCTACCTCGTGACGCGTCACCCGCAAAAAGCCCCTGCCTTTGTCTGCGCGCAAACCTCTACCCTGACACGCCAACAACATATTGATAACTTTATCAAATGGTCAGCCGCGCATCCACAGTTCAAGCAGGCCTCAGCCTCAGACACGATTTTGCGCTATTTGGGCGAGACGTTTCCCTGCAAACGCTAAACAGATGTATAGCTTTGTACACAACGTCTGACTTCGTTACGTTTTAAGGATTGATGATGAAAAAAATCTTATTAGCTTTACCGGTTTGTGCAGCACTCACGCTTGGTGGCTGTTCTAACATGAGCAACACTCAACAACGTACGCTCTCAGCGGGTGCGATTGGCGCCGCTGCGGGTGCGGGCATTGCGCTGATCGCCGATGGCAACCCCATTTGGGGCGCCTTAGGCGGAGCCGCCATTGGTGCCATCGGCACTTATGTTTACGACAAACACGAAAACGCAAAGTCTAACTAAGCACTCACGGTCTGAGGGGTAGACTACGCAAGCAGGCAGAGCGTAGTCGCCGCTGGGTCAAAGCACTGCCAAGTCAGCAAATGTTTAAACGAGGCCGTACCCACTCAACCGCTCACTGATGATCGGCCCTGGGTTGACTTTTCCAGCGACGGTGCATCCACCACCATTGCTCAGGGTGCCTCACAATTACCAACTCAAGAGCCTGATTGAACGCACGCGTGTTGCGCGTGATTTCAGCACCGACATCGTCATCTACGATCGGCGTGAGTGGGGGTAAAAATCGTAACACGTGCGTGCCGTCGGGTTCGCGCCATGAGGCCGCTGGTACCACTGGAGCACCAGTCGCCAAAGCGATGAGGGCCATGCTTTTATAGGTACCGGCAGCGTGGCCAAAAAGCTCGACCTCTATGCCTTCTGGCCGTCTGGCATATTGATCAAACGGAAAAACGATGACATCACCTCGCTCAAGCGTCTCAACAATCTCTTCAAGAGAGCCACGGCGCCCCACCACGCCAAAACCTGCTTTTTTAAAGCGATTCGTCAGTAAATCGCTCAGCCATTTGGGTTTGATCGGCCTTCGCAAAAAATGAATGTGCCCCTTCACTTGCGGAAAATGCTCGATTCCAGCAACCGTAGACACCTCAAAGTTGCCGAAGTGGCCCGTCAAAATCAAGACCCCTTTGCCTCCGGCATAAGCGTCCCACATGATCGATACGTCTTCGACTTTCACGACATCTTTTTTTTGCTGCGTGGATAAAAATCGAAATTGAAATAATTCTTTTAACAGCGTCAGTAAGTGCCCATAATGTGCCTGCGCCAACAACGTGATTTGCTGTTGACTGACTTGGGCGCCATACACGCGCTTTAGGTTTTCTAAAATCACTGACCTGCGGTACGGCAACCAGCGGTACGCAAAACGCCCCGCGCGGCTTGGTTCAATGACTTTAGGCACCCGCAGAGCCACAGCAGTGGCAGACAACGGTGTGTGCGTTAACGACAATTTGATCTCAGCGACTAAGTGCCTGCCCATTACGATTTCAGCAGCATGGCTCACCGCCACCTGTGGCGCCCCGTAGGCGTCGCGCACCACCGAAAAATCCATTGCAGTGATCGTATTGAGCGCTGTGTCGCGCGGAAACAATTTCAAACACGCTTCTTTGGCAGCAAAGCGCGCAGCCAGACTCGCAATACGACCGGCACCCTCGCCCGCATCGGTGATTTCTTGCATCGAGAACAATTTTTCAAGCTCGTCGGGCATCGCCTCGACTAAACGGGCAATACGAGAGATATCGACTGTATCGACCGCACAGCCATCAGGCAGTGGCTCGGACTGAGCCGTCGCTTGCGTCAAGTTAGGCGATTGCACGTAGCAACAACGCCGCGTTGGTACCGGCAAAGCCACGACACAACACGAGCACTACATTGCTGCGTGGTACACGTGTTTGCTTAGACACATTTAAACCTGCGCAAGAGTCAGCGAGTGTTTCAAGGGTCGCGATACCCGGCACCACGTTACGTCGACAAGCCTCTAATCCCACCGCCGCATCGAGCAACCCCGCTGAAGAAAACAAGTGGCCCACTGACCATTTAAAGCCCGTCACGGGGGGCATCTCAGTCCCAAACACGCGAAGCAGGGCTGCTACCTCTGAGGCATCTGATTCTTGCGTCCCGTTACCATGCGCCACAACCATACCCACATCAG
>CAMCII010000118.1 GCA_945874505.1 Bordetella parapertussis
ATCCGAGCGACCGTAACCATCAGTGCCCAATACTTTGTAAGCACGACTCTTTGGTATAAAAGGCCGAATCTGATCCGCAAATAACTTCATGTAGTCAGTCGAGGCAATGATGGGGCCTGCTGCCTTGTCTAGCAGACTGGTGACATAAGGCACCTTCGCTTTCGCAGTTGGATGCAGCATGTTATGACGCTCGCAATCTAAGCCATCACGACGCAACTCTGTAAAACTGGTCACGCTAAAAATGTCGGCCGACACACCCCAGTCTTTTTCAAGCAACTCGGCGCCCGCCATGACTTCACGCAAAATCGTACCTGAACCTAACAACTGCGCCTTCACCTTATTTTTGCCGCCTTTCTTCAAACGATACATGCCGCGAATAATACCGGCCTCATCGCCCTTGGTCAGACCAGGTTGCGCGTAGTTTTCATTCATCAAGGTCAAATAGAAATAGACGTTTTCTTGGTCTTCGATCATGCGCTTCATGCCATGCTGAATAATCACAGCCACTTCATGCGCAAAGGTCGGATCGTACGACACGCAATTGGGGATCGTCGACGAGAAGATATGGCTATGGCCGTCTTCGTGTTGCAGGCCCTCACCGTTCAGCGTTGTACGCCCAGCAGTACCGCCTAACAAAAAGCCACGCGCTTGCATATCGCCAGCGGCCCAGGCCAAATCGCCAATGCGCTGAAAACCAAACATTGAGTAATAGATGTAGAACGGCACCATGATGCGGTTGTTCGTCGAGTACGAGGTTGCTGCTGCAATCCAAGAACTAAACGCACCTGCTTCGTTGATGCCCTCTTGCAGTAACTGCCCATCGGCAGCTTCGCGGTAATACATCACCTGATCTTTATCAACGGGGATGTACTTTTGGCCTTCGGGGGCATAGATACCGATCTGCCTAAACAAGCCTTCCATACCGAAGGTACGTGATTCGTCAGCCAAAATCGGCACCACGCGCGGGCCAATGTCTTTGTCGCGCAACACTTGGTTCAACACCCGAACAAATGCTTGTGTGGTCGAGATTTCACGGCCTTCGGCGGTAGGCTCAAGCACAGGGCGAAGCACTTCAAGCAAAGGTGCTTTCAGGTTTTCGTCAGCACGCGTGCGACGTTTGGGCAAATAGCCGCCCAAGGCTTGACGCCGCTCGTGCAAATATTGAATTTCCGGAGAGTCTTCAGCCGGTTTGTAATACGGCAGCTCTTCAAGCTTGCTATCAGGTACCGGGATATTGTAGCGATCGCGAAACTCGCGAATGGTCGCGATGTCTAGTTTCTTTTGCTGATGCGACGGATTTTTAGCCTGAGCAATATGCCCTAAGCCATACCCTTTAATCGTCTTGGCCAAAATCACGGTTGGCTGGCCAGTATGTGCCGAGGCTGCAGCAAAGGCCGCATAGACCTTATGTGGATCATGACCACCCCGATTCAGACGCCAGACGTCTTCATCGCTCATGCGTGACACCAATTCAAGCAGCTTTGGGTGTTTACCAAAGAAATGGTCGCGTACGAACTTACCGTCGTTAGCCTTGTAGGCCTGATATTCACCGTCGACGGTCTCTTCCATAATCTTGCGCAAGATCCCTTCTTTGTCGCTTGCCAACAAGGGATCCCAATAGCCGCCCCAAATCATTTTGATGACGTTCCAGCCGCTGCCACGAAAATCGCCTTCAAGCTCTTGAATGATTTTGCCGTTGCCACGCACTGGGCCATCTAAGCGTTGCAAGTTACAGTTCACTACGAAAATCAAGTTATCGAGTTTTTCGCGTGCAGCCAAACTAATTGCACCAAGCGACTCAGGCTCATCCATCTCGCCATCGCCGCAAAATACCCAGACCTTACGCTGACTGGTATCGGCAATACCACGCGCATGCAAATATTTCAAAAAGCGTGCTTGATAGATGGCCATCAAAGGACCTAAGCCCATCGAGACAGTCGGAAACTGCCAGAACTCTGGCATCAGTTTGGGATGCGGATAGGACGACAAACCCTTACCGGCAACTTCTTGACGAAAATTATTCAGTTGGTCTTCAGTTAAGCGCCCCTCAAGGTAGGCTCGGCCATACACACCAGGCGACGAGTGCCCTTGAAAATAGACCAAGTCGCCGCCACGCTCAGGCGTGTCTGCATGCCAAAAATGATTTTGGCCGCAGCCAATCATCGTGGCAAGCGAGGCAAACGAGGCGATATGACCGCCAAGGTCTCCGCCATCGGGCGGATTGTGTTTGTTAGCCCTCACCACCATCGCCATCGCATTCCAACGAATGTAGTGACGAATACGCGCCTCTAACTCAAGGTTGCCCGGATGTGCCGGCTCATGCCCAGCTGGGATGGTGTTGAGATAGGCCGTATTCGCCGAGAACGGGATATGCGCACCCGAGCGGCGCGCCAAATCCGTTAAACGCTCAAGTAGATAGTGGGCACGTTCAGGGCCTTCGCGATCGAGCACGGCCGCCAGGGCGTCGAGCCATTCTTGGGTTTCGAGCGAGTCTGCATCATTTGATGCATTGAGTGCGGCAGCTTGTGGTGCCATGGCAATCTCCGTGGTGACAGCCTAATTGATGTATGAGGCTACCTGTTTTTTGGGTATTTGCGGCATTCTAGGTACTCCTGCGCATTGCGGCAACAAATATTTCATGTTGCGGTATAGCTTTTCATATTATGAAATAATATATTCGTTTTAACGCAACATTTCGCTTGTCAAGCGTAAATACGGGGCAACCCGACTAAAATGTCCACCTTATGGATTGCACGAATGTCTAACCCCGCAAAGTCGGTACTCGCCACCCCTTTTCTTGACCAAGCCCGCTTGCGCCGCCGCAGGTGGTACTGGCTCACGCCCATGCTGGTCTTGGTGCTGTACGCCTGTGTCATGGGGGTTTTCTTTTGGCTACAACGCATTCATGACGGCAGCGTCATGTTCGTCACGATTGATCAAGAGCTGCGCCAGCATCGTTTGATCTGGGTGGTGATCGCCTTATCTGTCGTGATTGTGATTGCCTTATTGATGTTGTGGCGTTACACCCGCTATCGCTCTGAGGCTGAGGCTGCGCTGATTGCCGAAACCGGCTTTAGGCGCGCCATGGAAAACTCGATGTCCACGGGGATGCGTGTGATTGACCTCGAAGGCCGCATCGCTTATGTCAACCCTGCGTTTTGTCGAATGATTGGCTGGAACGAAGCCGATCTCATTGGCCGACTGCCACCGTTTCCGTACTGGGTACCAGGGCGTTTCGAATCGCATCAACAAACGCTTGACAACCTCATGACGGGTAAGGCTCCTAGCTCTGGGATTGAACTCGAGGCGCAACGCCGCGATGGCTCGCGCTTTAACGCGCGCATGTATGTGTCGCCTCTGCTCGACCCACAAGGTACGCAAGTAGGGTGGATGACCTCAATGACCGACATCACCGAGCCCAAACGCATTCGCGAGGCCCTCACAGCCGCCCACGAGCGTTTTATGACGGTGCTTGAGGGTCTTGATGATGCGATCTCGGTAACTGCCGACTCAGACGAAGGCCTTGAGCTCTTATTTGCCAATCGCACCTATCGACGTTTTTTTGGTGCGCAAACCAATGGCCACCATGAATTACTGGCTGGTCGTCGCGGTCGTTACACAGAAGAGTCGGTCGAGATATTTTCTACCACGGTTCAACGGTGGTTTGAGGTTCAGCACAGGATGCTTGCTTGGACCGATGGGCGCAAGGTTCGGCTGCAGGTGGCGCGCGACATCACCGAACGTCGCCAACACGAAGAGACATCAAGGATTCAGCAAGAAAAAATTCAAATTACCAGTCGCTTGACCACAATGGGTGAAATGGCTTCATCGTTAGCACACGAACTCAATCAGCCTTTAACCGCGATCACAAATTACAGCATGGGTATTGTCGCTATGGTCAAGGCGGGCAACACCGACATGAGCACGTTGCTGCCCGCGCTTGAAAAAACAGCAGCGCAAGCACAACGGGCTGGAAAAATCATCAGTCGCATCCGCGAGTTTGTCAAACGCAGTGAGCCTCGCCGGCAGGCGATTCAGTTACAAACCGTGATCGACAATGCCGTGAGTCTGGCTGAAATTCATTCGCGCAAACATCGAGTTGCCATCGCAACCGAGATCCCCGCTAATTTGCCCGACGTGCTCGCTGACCCAATCTTGATTGAACAAGTGCTGTTGAATTTGCTTAAAAATGGCCTTGAAGCCATGGATCAAAGCGCGGTTGACACACTCTTATTACAGGTGACCGTACACGACAATCAGATCGAACTGGCGGTCATCGATCACGGCCATGGCTTAACCGACCCAGAACGGCTGTTCGAGCCCTTTTTTAGTACAAAATCTGAGGGCCTTGGTATGGGGCTCAACATCTGCCGCACCATCATTGAATCGCACCATGGTCGTCTTTGGGCGACTAGCAATCCAGAAGGCGGTACTATCTTTCGCTTTACACTACCCTGCGTCGATCCTGACGTGGTCCAGCTAGACAATCAGTCCGAGGAGTTACCTGCATGAATCTACCCCAAACAGCCAGCACCGTTTATATCGTTGATGACGACGAGGCAGTGCGTGATTCATTAAGATGGCTACTCGAAGCGAACAGTTATCGCGTGCGCGCATACCCTAGCGCTGAGTCTTTTTTAGCCGAGTACGACGAGCAGCAGCCCGGCGTTCTGATTGTCGATGTCCGCATGCCAGGCATGAGTGGCCTTGAATTGCAAGAACAATTGATTGCTCGCAAGTCAACCATGCCTGTGGTGTTTATCACCGGGCATGGCGATATCCCGATGGCGATCTCAACTATGAAAAAAGGTGCGGTTGATTTTCTTGAAAAGCCCTTTGATGAAACTGCCCTGCGCGAAATCGTGGGTCGTATGTTTGAACAGGCAAATCAGCGCCTGTCGCAAGCGAAAGCTGTGCGCCAACATGAAGCGATGCTGGCGCGTCTGACCTCACGCGAGCAACAAGTACTAGAGCGCATCGTCGCTGGGCGTTTGAATAAGCAAATTGCCGACGACTTAGGGATCAGCATCAAGACCGTTGAAGCGCATCGCGCCAACATTATGGAAAAACTCCAGGTCACGACCGTCGCAGACTTGATGAAAGTGGCGCTCGCGAAGCCCGAGGTTAATTAATGACCGGTCGAATCATTGACGGTGTCGCCCTAGCAGGAAAAATTCGCGAAGAGGTTGCAGCACGCACCGCAGCTCTCGTTGCCGTCGGCACAAAACCGGGCTTAGCCGTGGTCTTAGTCGGAAGCGACCCAGCGTCGCAAGTGTATGTAAAAAATAAAGTGGCTGCGTGTCAAAAAGCGGGCTTGCATTCAGTACTTGAGCAATACCCACCAAGCATGACCCAAGCTGAACTGCTTGAGCGCGTGCGGGCTCTGAATGCCGACCCAGCGATTCACGGTATTTTGGTTCAACTACCGTTACCCACACATATAGATGCGCACTTAGTCATTGAAACCATCGCCCCCGAAAAAGATGTGGATGGTTTTCACATCAGCAACGCAGGATTGCTGATGACCGGCAAGCCCTTGTTTCGCCCGTGCACGCCTTATGGCGTGATGAAAATGCTTGAGTCTGAAGGCGTGCAATTGCGTGGTGCGGTCGCCGTGGTGATTGGCGCCAGCAACATCGTCGGCAAGCCAATGACCATGCTGCTGCAAAGCGCGGGTGCAACGGTCACCATCTGCAACTCAAAAACCCGCGATCTTGGCTGGCACACCCGGCACGCTGATATCGTGGTGGTCGCAACCGGCAAACCACGCATGATCGACGGCAGTATGATCAAACCCGGCGCGGTCGTGATTGATGTCGGCATCAACCGCGGTGCCGACGGTAAGTTGTATGGCGACGTCGATTTTGACAGCGTCATTCAAGTCGCCAGCGCAGTCACACCTGTGCCAGGTGGCGTGGGCCCCATGACGATCGCCATGTTGTTAGTCAATACGCTAGAAGCCGCCGAACGCGCTCAGCAGAAGCGGGCTGAATAGCTAAACATAATCGAGCTTAATTGCTCAGTAAAATCGAACTCAGATGATGAACCCCTTACTTGTTTCAATGAGTACCCAGATCGATTACGCAGCGATCAAACCCGAGCACATTGCCCCCGCGATCGAACAATTGCTTGGCACAGCGCGTGACGCAGTCTCAGCCGCAGCGAATCCTGAACTTACCGTGAGTTGGGATGCGATCGTGACGCCGTTAGATGATGCCTCAGAGCCTTTATGGCGCGCCTGGTCAGTCGTTGGTCATTTGAACTCTGTCGTGAATACGCCCGAACTTCGCGATGCTTATAACGCGCTGCTAGCGAAAATCACTGAGTTCTCGACTTGGGTGGGTTTACACGTCGGTCTGTACTCACAATATCAACGTCTTCACCAATGCCCTGACTTTGAAAACTGGTCACCCGCGCGTAAACGGGTGATTGAACTGGCGCTGCGAGATTTCAAGCTAAGCGGAGTCGAACTGCAGGGCGAGGCGCGCACACGCTACGCTGAGGTCTCTGATCAGCAGTCGCAAGTGTCGCAAAAATTTTCTGAGAACGTCTTAGATGCAACCGATGCCTGGTCGCTTGTGATCGAAGATCGCAAACGCTTAGACGGTGTACCAGAAGACGTGATCGCATCACTAAAAGATTCTGCAACCGAGCGCTGGACGCTTAACCTGAAGATGCCTTGCTATTTGCCGGTCATGCAATACGCGCTAGATCGCGAGTTGCGACAAACCCTTTACAAAGCATATGCGACGCGCGCCTCTGAACAAGGCGCCAAAGAATTTGACAACTCTGCACTGATTGAACAGGCGTTGTCCTTGCGCGCTGAAGAATCCAAATTGCTGGGCTTTAAGCATTTTGCAGACCTGCGCCTGCAAACCCGTATGGCCAATAGCGATCTAGAAGTCACAGACTTTTTGCGACAGTTAGCGCAACGCGCAAAACCGTTTGCCGAACGCGATCTGATCGAATTAAAGGCCTACGCCAAGACCGAGCTCGGCCTCAGCGATCTTGAACCTTGGGACATCGCCTTTGCTTCTGAGTGCCTGCGTGAAGCGCGCTATGCCTACTCTGACGATGATGTCAAACAATACTTCACCGAACCTCGGGTTCTCAGCGGCTTGTTTGCTGTCGTACAGACGCTGTTCAACGTTGAGTTAAAGACCTGTGAAGTCAACGGCTGGCATCCTGACGTGCGCGCTGCCTCGGTGCACAATGCTAAGGGCGAGACGCTTGGTTACCTGCTAATGGATCTCTATGCGCGTCCTGCAAAGCAAGGCGGCGCCTGGGTAGATAGTGAACGCAACCGTCGTAAGCTTGAGACATCAAATGAGCATCAAGCAACGGCTGAAACGCAGGCAACCAGTGCACGCAAGGGAGTCGGGCAGCGTCCAGAGGTGCAGACGCCTGTCGTTTACTTGACGTGTAATTTTGCCCGCCCGCAAGGTAGCCGCCCTGCGTTACTGACGCACGATGATGTCATCACCTTATTTCATGAAAGCGGCCATGCTTTGCACGCCTTACTCTCTGAGGTCGACGAGCCAGGCGCCTCGGCGTTTTCGGCGGTTGAGTGGGATGCCATCGAGCTACCCTCGCAGTTCATGGAAAACTTTTGCTGGGAATGGTCGGTGTTAGAGCGCCTGACCTCGCACGTGGACACTCAAGAGCCCTTGCCGCGCGAACTCTACGATCGCATGACCGCTGCGCGCAATTTTCAAAGCGGTATGCATACCGTACGGCAAGTTGAGTTTTCGCTCTTTGACATGTTGGTACATAACCGCAGCCGAGGTCTTTCGATTGCCGAGGTATTGACGCAGCTCGATCAAGTTCGTGATGAGGTTGCCGTCATACGTCCACCTTCATGGCATCGGTTTCCGCACAGTTTCTCGCATTTATTTGCCGGCGGCTATGGCGCTGGCTACTACAGTTACAAGTGGGCCGAGGTGTTATCCGCCGATGCCTTTGCGGCGTTTGAAGAAGCCGCCACGCGTGCAGCAAACGATGCGCATGCTGCAGGCCAGGTGCTAGAGGGCTCGGGTGCGCTGGATGCTGACACAGGTGAACGCTTCAAGCGCGAAGTCCTTGCAGTGGGCGGTGTGCGCCCTGCTGCTGACTCCTTTAAGGCTTTCAGAGGGCGCGCCCCCAAAATAGACGCCCTATTGCGCCACAACGGCATGTCAGACACAGAAACAGCAGCGGCGGCCTGATGCAGATGTTTGCTGACTCGATTGCCAGAAGTCGTTTTGTTTGGTCAACGCCCAAGACCAGTGATTTCTACTTTGTTTGTTTGGACGAACGTTCGCTTCTAGTCTCGTGGCTTTCGACTCGACTGTCCGCAAGAGGCCAGCTGACACAACGAAAATAATGAAGACTTTATTCACTCAGCTGTTGCGTGTCTTGGGAGTCTTGAGCTTGCTGGCTGTCACGGGCTGTTCAGAGCCAGACTACAAGTGGTCGCTTTACGACGTCAGCGGTCACTTGCCAAATCTTGAATTCTCGCTAAAGGGGGTAGGTAATCAAACCGTCACCCAGGCTAGTCTGAAAAACAAAACAGTATTGGTCTTTTTTGGCTACGCCAGTTGCCCAGACATTTGTCCGACCACGATGGCGCAACTGACTGAGGTGATGACTAAACTTGGCGACGATGCTCAGGACGTACGCATTTTGTTTATCAGTGTCGATCCTCATCGCGACACGCCCGATATGTTGCAAGCCTATGTGGATGCCTTTAATAAAAACGCAGTGGGCCTGACGGGCAGCGAAAAAAACGTGGCGGCTTTGGCGAAGCGCTACCGCATCGCCTACCAAATTGAGAAACCCAAGCCTGGTGACAGCGCTGAAATCTATGACGTGACGCACAGCCGCGGCGTGTTTATTTTTGATCGTTTTGGCAAAGCGCGTTTGTTAGCCTCTGACACCGAAGCGATCGACACCGTCACCGCCGATCTGAGGCGTCTGATTCAAACGACGCGCACAAAGTGAACAAAGCACATGGTGGTCGATCTCTCTAAATCCTCCTTGGCATCCCACTATCACTTAGCACCAAGAACCCTGTACCTTGATCTACCTCAAGCCCTTGCTTCAACGCTCAATGTTAAGAAGCCTCTGCGTCATAGGTCAATGTTAAGGTTAGCTATCCATCACTCATGATTGCTGACAGCAACGATGCTTCCAACAAATAAGAACCAAGACGCGCTTGATATCTCTATTCAAGGCATGACCTGTGCCTCGTGCGTCTTGCGAGTTGAAAAAGCACTGAAGGCCGTGCCCGGTGTCTCGGGTGCAACGGTCAACCTCGCGACAGAGCGCGCCCACATCAAGTGGGCCACCGAGTTGTCTGACCCGAAAGACGTAAGCTTGAGGGTCTTAGCGGCAGTGCATAAAGCTGGCTACGAAGCCTCTGTACTTGAACAGCACGCTGCGCCCTCCTCTGTCGAAGCGGACGCTCGCGCTCTCGAAACAAACGCCTTGCTACGCGCCCTCTGGGTATCGCTTGCGTTGACGCTGCCGATTTTTCTGGTCGAAATGGGTGGGCATCTGATACCCAGCGTGCATCACTTTGTGCATGAAACCATTGGCATGCAACGCAGTTGGAT
>CAMCII010000119.1 GCA_945874505.1 Bordetella parapertussis
AGCAAGGTCGATCAATAAGACGATTGTTGTTCGAATGCTTTGAAGGTTACCAAGCGTGAAACCGTTAAGCGTGTTGGTGAAAAGCGGCTGACGATAGTCGGTAAGACAGGAAAGTTAAATGACTCAGTCTTTTGTTTCGGTGACAGCTAAACAAGTCATGCAAGACGCTCCGGTGATTCCGGTGATCGTGTTGCATGACGTCGCGCAGGCCGTGCCACTTGCGCGCGCCTTGATGGCAGGTGGTATCCGTATGCTAGAGATCACCTTGCGTACGCCTGTTGCACTAGAGTGCATGCGAGTCATTCGAGCCGAGGTGCCTGAAGCGATTGTGGGGGCGGGCACGGTATGCAACGTGCGCGATGTTGACGCCTGCCTGGCAGCAGGTGCTCGCTTTGCGGTCAGCCCGGGCTACACGACCCACTTGGGTGCTGCCTGCAGTGAGCGAGGCTTGCCGTTGTTGCCAGGTGTTGCGACTGCTAGCGAAATCATGCAAGCCCAACAGGATGGCTATACCGAATTGAAGTTTTTTCCAGCGCTTCAGGCAGGCGGTGTGGCGATGCTCAAAGCGTTCTATGGCCCTTTCTCGCACATTCAATTTTGCCCAACTGGCGGGATCACAGCGCAAAACGCAGGTGAGTTTTTAGCCTTGCCTAATGTGGCCTGCGTGGGTGGATCGTGGATAGTGCCGGCAGAAGCGTTGGCTCAGGCTGATTACCTGCGCATCGAAAATTTGGCATGCCAAGCGACGCAGCTTGGGTCATAAAATAGCTTGTACTTGCAGTGCCGTTGGCAAGCACGCTACGGCTCCCCAATTTTGCACGGCCAATGAGGCCGCTGTGTTGGCATAGCGGGCTGCAGTGACTAAGTCATCCCCTAGCGAGAGCCTGGCCAAGAGGTTGCCGCAAAAACAATCACCGGCGCCAGTGGCATCGACCATGTTGACTGCCCGACCGGGGATCAACACTGAATCATATTGAGCCTGCCCGGTCTTACCGCTAGCCGGCAAGCGTTGCTCGCTGACGAGCGCACCGTGGGGCCCAAGTTTGAGTACGACGCGCGGCGCCCCTTGATCATGCGACCAGCGCGTGATTGCCTCGGGATCAGTCAGACCGGTGAGTGTGGTCATATCTTCGAGGCTAGGCAAAAACAAATCACAACGACTGACGGTATTTGCGATATGAATGCGAGCGCGCTCAATCGACCAAAGTTTAAGTCTGAGGTTTGAATCAAACGACACCAAGGTGCGAGAGCGGCGAGCGATGTCCAGCGCAGCAAACACGGTATTACAGGCTTGTTCAGAAATCGCCAGCGAGATGCCGGACACATGCAGCCATTTTGCGCGCGCGATGATTGCAGCAGGAGTACCCGAGAGCCAGTTGACATTCATTTTGCTGGCTGCCGAATCAGCACGCCGATAGCTAAAGGCGTGGCCCTCTGGGCCATGGGTCACAAAATAAATGCCGGTGGGCGCATGCGCATCCACCTCAAGACCTTCAGTGTTGACGCCTTCTGTTTGCCACAACTCACGCAGTTGTTGCGCAAAGAGATCGTCACCTAAACGGGTGAGGTAGGCGGTGCGTACCCCAGCACGCGCGGCCGCAATGGTGGCATTGCTGGTGTCGCCGCCAAAGCCTTGCAAATATTGAGGTTGGCTAGGTGAGGTTTGGTTGAATTCAACCATGGCCTCGCCTAGCGCAACCATCTCAATATTTTTTTCGTGACGTGTTGTGATGAATGCCATGTGACCCTAAGGTTTTAATTCATATTCAAAGAGTACAAGAGCAGGCCGCTATCCGCAATCAGGACATAAACCCCGGCGACGTGCGAAAATCAAGGGCCGACCAGTATGAAATTCCATCGCAATTGCAACATGAAACTTTCTAAACAATAAATAATGAAACTCTGGGCCATCTCCGATTTGCATCTTGGTGTTGAAACCAACCGACAAGGCTTGCGTGCCTTGCCTGCACAACCCTCAGACTGGCTGATTTTGGCAGGCGATATTTGTGAAAGCACTGATTTGCTGATCGAAGCCTTTAGGTTGTGCACGCAAAAATTTGCAAAAGTATTTTGGGTGCCCGGTAACCACGAGCTGTGGCTTGTGGATCGACGTCGAGAGGTCATGACGAGCCCGATGAAATATGCTGAACTTGTGCAGGCGGCCAGGCGTTTTGGAGTGGTGACGCCTGAGGATCCGTGGGTGGTGTTTCCGCCGACAGGTGCCGTGATCGTGCCGTTATTCACGTTGTACGACTATAGCTTTCGGCCTGACCATGTCAGTCGTGAGGATGTGGTTGAGTGGGCTGCTGAAATTGACAACGTGTGCTCCGATGAAATCGCGATCAAGCCCGGCGCCATGAAGACAATGGATCAATGGAACGCAACACTTTGTGATGCGGCTGAGGCGCGCTTTGAGCGCGAGCTTGCCCCCCACGCGCGCACGATTTTAGTGAGCCATTTTCCGTTGCGTGAAGATTTGGTTCGCATCCCACGCGTGCCGCGTTTTACCCCTTGGTGCGGCACGCGGCGTACGCATGATTGGCATTTGCGCTTTCGTGCAGAGGTTGCCGTGAGCGGCCACCTGCACGTGCGCCACACCGATTGGCGTGACGGCGTCAGGTTTGAAGAAGTGTCGCTTGGGTACGTCCGCCAGTGGGATCAAGGCAAAGGACTGCAGCACTATCTGAGGCTAATTTGTGGCGCTGACGATTAAGTTCCTTTGAACTCACTTGCAGGGTCTGCGCGACCAGTCACGTGGCATCAAACATCACAAATCCTCACATTTACTGTTTATTTTTGGTTTTTGAGCTTGTGGGGGTTGCATCCAGTGAGCTTTCATAGCTAATCTTGGACGAAATAGTGCTTTCTCTGGCCTAATTCTTTTTGCTCGAGGTTCCTCATGTCATCTTTGAACTCATCCTCTTATTCTGGCTTGTCCTGTGCTTGCTGTGCAGACATGCTGTCGCCCACCCATAGCCGTCGTGATTTTTTACGCGGTGCAGCTGGAGTTGGTTTGGCTGCTTTCTTGGCGCCCCAGTTGTCGTTTGCAGCCTCCGGCAACTATGAAGCCATGTTGTTGTCCTGCATTGATCCTCGCTTTCAAAAGCTTGTGTTCGATCGGCAAACAAAGGATGGCTTGGCTGACAAGTACAGTGCGTTTACTGTTGCCGGTGCCTCGATTGGGGTTGTAGCCCCTGCCTTTAAAGCCTGGCAAGAAACCTTTTGGGAAAATCTCGCGGCCTCAGTTCAGTTGCACAACATTAAGCAAGTGATTGTTGTGAACCATCGTGATTGCGGTGCTGCAAAAATTGCGTACGGCGCTGCCGCGGTTGCAACGCCTGCCGCCGAAACCGAAACCCATAAGAAAGCCTTGCTGACCTTCAAAGCAGAATTGGCCAAGCGTCAACCGAAAATGGGTAGCCAGTTGGGGTTGATGGCCTTGGATGGCAAAGTAGAGTTGTTTAGCTAATTTTTGTTCATCAACCGCGAGCGCTCTTTTAACCCAAAAGAGCGCCCGACTCTGCAAGCTCAATTCGGTTTACTGTAGGCCTTTTCGACCCAAGCGTAAGCGCTGTTTGAGTTGAGCTTGAAATCGGGTCTGACTTTCACCTGAGCCAGTGTATTTCCGTCAAGATCTGAGGCGCTTAAGATAGCGTGCGGGTCATCTTCATCTAGGACGACATCCAACGCCACAATGATTTGCTGATCGTTCGCGGTAACAGTCAGTTTTTTGTGAAGTGTGGCCTGCAAATGTTGTTCGTGACGGCGCACCACCTCAGACGCGGTTTTAACCAGCGTGTTGAAGGCGTTGATATCTAAGGGCTTTGGGTTTTTTTTATCGCGACCCATGGTCCAGGGGCCGGTCAAGGCGGGTTCAGCCTGGCCATCAGGGGTCATCTCAACGGCCCAGCCATCGTCATCTTCATTTTTGATCACACGCGCTGTCCAGCCCTTTTGCACCCACAGGCGAGGCTCGTGGATGACGGCGGCGTCTTGGTTTGGCTTTTCAGATTCAGAGCTTGTCGTGCTGGCTTGTGTATTCATCTTTCTATTTTAGACGTATATTTTGTTGACTTTTTTATGCTTTAAACAGCTTGACATCCTCCCCGCCCTCAGTCGATGACTGCCGCTTGCGCGGAAAGGACGGGGATTCCGCTCACGGTGACGTTACGCACTTGACCCAGTACCTCACGGCTGTTGCGGTAACGCAGCCAGCCAAGCTTTGGCAACAAAATACGGTTATTGCTTTGGTCTAATCGAATCTGTTTTGGCTCAGGATAGCGAAAACTGTCACCACTACCTTTTTTCTTAAAACGTGGAAAGCCAGTACGCTAGGCAAAGAAGCTCTTGAAAGCTTTTTCTAAATCTTTTAGGGCGTGTTGCAACGCTTGTGAGGGTGTTTCTTTCAGCTATACAGTCCCTGCTTCACGTTTCCAAATAGGCAGCTTGGCTGCCATTGCTACCTGACCGATGAACTTATTACCTGCCTCATGATTCTCTTTTTGCAGTGCCAAAGCCTTGTTATAGACAAACCGACACGAGCCAGCGAACCTACGCATAGCGCGCACTTGGTCGCCGGTTGGCATCAATTCGTATTTGTAGGACTGCAAACGTTTCATACCCTGAATGATATTTGCGCGATCAAGGTAGATCACCAACTCGCCTGTGTAAAAGTTGTATTTATAAAATCACTAGTGTCCGGCTAAACCGGGTAAATTTTCAGTAAGAGCCAGTATTGGCGCGGCTTAGCGGCCGATTTTATTTGGTGCCGACTTGAATACAAATTCTTCATTTTTGGGTAAGTTCCTAGGTGTTAGCCTCTGGGGGATTTTGCATGAATGTCGGCAAGACGTTGTTTGCGCAGATTATGGAGTTCGTGCCGTGGACGAGCTTTGGTCGGATTGTCGATCGTTACGGCGGCAACTCGGGCGTTCGCCGTTTGAGCTGTGCAGAACAGTTTCGTGTGATGGCGTTTGCTCATTTGGGCCGACGTAGCCGCCTTGTTGATCAAGCGCGCACGCAAACTTTACAGCAACACCGACTTGGTCGGTTTGGATCTGAAGAACGCTGTGTATGCGTTGGACGCAACGACGATCGACCTTTGTTTGAGCCTGTTCGATTGGGCGCCATTTCGCAAAGCAAAGGCTGCCGGTTTGACCGAACCTGCGCCAGCGGTCACACCTGCGCCTGCAAAAATCGGCCGCTCAGCCCTTTTGGCCGCCAGATCTTGACGCTAAGCCCGCTTAAGGCACCAAGCTTAAAAATAAATAGGCTGCAAAGACGACTAAATGTACGACGCCTTGTAACACCGTGGCGCGCCCAATGGCGATGGTCAGTAGGCTCAGCAGAAAGGTCAGAGCTAAAAACGTCATGCCCAGACTATCAACGCCTAAGCTCAACGGCAAATCAAAAAAGATCGAGATGAACGCGACTGCCGGGATGGTGAGCCCGATACTGGCAAGTGCCGAACCAAGTGAGAGGTTCAGGCTAGTTTGAAGACGGTTTGCCATTGCAGCGCGGGTGGCAGCCACGCCTTCGGGGAGAAGTACCAAAAGTGCGATAGCGATGCCAACGACCGAGCGCGGAGCCGCGACAGCATCGATTGCAGATTCAATTGAGGGGCTGAGTGCCTTGGCCAGTAAGACCACAGCCACTAAAGAGATCAGTAGCAAGACTACGCTGATCAGTGTTTTAGTATTTGACGGTGCAGGGGCATGGCTCTCAGAGTTGACGAGTTCGGTGCCGTGTGTGGGTAAAAAATAGTCGCGATGACGCACCGTTTGAATAAACACAAACGTGCCATAGAGAATTAAAGACAAAATACCCGCTAGTATCAATTGACTATTTGAAAACGTTGGGCCTAGAGTGGTGGTGGTAAAGTTGGGCATTACCAACGTGAGTACTGCCAGCGCAATTAAGACCGCGAGGCTTGAGTTTGTGCCCTCTACGCGAAACGACATAATACGGTGCCGCAAGCCACCTAAAAATATCGAAACCCCAATGACGCCATTCATGACGATCATCACGGCCGCAAACACAGAGTCGCGCGCGATCAAGGCGCCATCGGCACCTGCCGATAACATAATTGACACAATGAGCGCGACTTCGATAATCGTGACTGAAATCGCTAACACCAGTGTGCCTAGAGGCTCACCAGTTTTGTGCGCAATGACTTCAGCTTGATGTACGGCATTAATCACTGCGGCAATCAAGAGCACCGCCATCAAAATGATTTGCCAAAGTGTTTCGGGGTAAGGAATCATTGCTCTGCGCTTTTTATCGATTGGTTCAAACGCGTATTGTAATCAAAGCGTCTAAGCAAACAGCACCCTTGTATCGCACTAAAAACGGATTGATGTCGACGCCTTCGAGTTG
Organism: Bordetella parapertussis; assembly: GCA_945874505.1. Classification (GTDB taxonomy): domain Bacteria; phylum Pseudomonadota; class Gammaproteobacteria; order Burkholderiales; family Burkholderiaceae_B; genus Zwartia; species Zwartia parapertussis_J. Next base: position 6,376 of record CAMCII010000119.1, read on the forward strand.
GTCGCAATAGGTCAGCGCAAAGTTTGATAGTGCGATCAGTGCATCGACTAAGGCTTGTTGGTCATAGGGTGCTTGGCCTCGCCAGCCCGCCAAAAGTTTTGAAGCGCGTATCCGCTTGATTAACGCCTGCGCCGTGTCTTGTGAAAGTGGTGCCGAGGCAAAGGCAACATCTTTAAACAGTTCAACCGAGATGCCGCCTAGGCCAAACATCATCATCGGACCAAAGACAGGGTCTAGATGCACACCTAAGATGGTTTCAAGCCCAGCGCCTGCCATCTGTGACACCAACACACCCTCAATGCGTGCCTGCGGTTGGGCAGTCTGGGCACGTTGGGTCACCAGGTCAAACGCGTCGGCAACCGCTTGTTCAGAGGTCAGGTTTAATATCACTCCGCCGATCTCGGTTTTATGTTGAATGTCGGGCGATAGTATTTTGACAACCACTGGCATTCCAAGCGCGTTTGCCGCGGCAACAGCTTCTTGGCGTGTGGCACATATCCGCTCTTGCAAACTAGGGATGCCATGCTTGGCTAATAGTTGTTTGGCTTGGGCTTCAGTTTGGATAGGTTGTAGTTTGTGTGTTGTAGCTTGTCTCGGATGAATCGGGACTAAGTGCTTGCGGCGCTGCGCGATAGTGATACACGCATGGGCCGCAACGACTGCTCTGCTCGGATCCGTCATCACAATAAAACCATCATTTTCAAGAGACATACGAACTGCATCATCCGACGGGCCAATCAAGATCAAGCTGCGCTCTGGGTGCCTTTGTTTCAGCGCGATCAGAGCCTGGCGCATTGGTTCAAAGCGCTTGGGTGCGCAGGCACTTTGAGCCATATATAAAAATAGGGTTGACCAATCGGTCTCAGTTAAGATGATCTCCATTGTGCGCGTCGTACCGTCTTTGACTGCTGTCACCTGCGCGGTGGTGTCTAGCGGATTGCCAATTGGTGCAAACGGTAATAACTCAACCATTTTTTGTATGGCAACAGGCGGCAGTTCAGGGAGCGTAATTGAGTGTGTTTCGGCGGCATCGGCCATCAAAATTCCGATGCCGCCCGAGACGGTGACGATACCCGCTTGATCATTCTGCGGTACCGGTAATTTCGAACAAAAATAGGCAACATCAAGCATCTCTTCGATCGTCTGTGCCCGCCAAGCCCCGCACTCTGCAAAGATCGCATCGTAGATCGCATCGTTACCCGCCAACGAGCCTGTGTGCGTGGCGGCGGCGGCAATGCCCACTGACGACGTACCGACTTTCATGATGATCACAGGCTTATTATTTTGCGCTGCTTTTAGAAGTGCGGCGCGAAGGCGATTGCCATCTTGGCAGCCTTCAATCGCAGCACAGATCACCTTAGTGCCCGGATCTTGCGCAAAATAATCGATACACTCAGCCACATCAATGTGGGCTTCATTACCCGTTGCAACGATACGACTCAGTCCCATGTTGCGTTGAATCGCAATCGAGTAGGCGCACGACCCGAAAGCACCACTTTGGGTGGCGATCGATATCGAGCCGGGTGAGGGTGTGAGCGCTTCAAGTGCGGTTGAAAAGGTCGCAAAGAAGCGATTGACCACTCCTACGACGCCTAAGCAATTTGGGCCGAGTAGTTTCATGCCATAACGCTTGGCAGTCGCGACTAATTGTTTTTGTGCGAGTGCACCGTCAGGCCCGATCTCGGCAAAGCCTGAGCTGAACACCTGAACAACTTTTACACCTTTTTCGCCGCATTCTTCCAGAGCCGCTTGGCAAGCCGCCGCAGGCAAGATGATGATGGCTTGATCGACGGGGCCCGGAATATCTTTAATCGAGGCAAACGCTGGGTAGCCCTGGATTTCGGCATTACGGCTGTTGACAGGGTAGACCTTGCCTTGAAAGCCGCCATCGCGCAAAAAGCGAATTGGTCTGCCGCCTAATTTGTTAGGATTAGACGACGCGCCTAAGATTGCGACCGTTTGCGGTTCAAACAGGCCGTGTAGCGGGTGATTGTCAGCGGTCGTTGTCATAGAGTGTTGAGATGTATTAGAGTTGGCACTATATCGTAGCGGGATTGATCAGGTATTGTTCTTAAGTCGTCGCTATACCCGAGTGACCCAACGCCTTGGCATGAAAAAGCCGGTCACCACAGCGATATTCATTGGTGATTAAACGCTGAGCCAAGCGCGCGGCGAGTGTTTCTTTGCTCATTCCCATGCCACCATGTCGTTGAACAAGTGTGAGCGGATTCCCCACCCTCGGCGCAAGCCACGGTGGGTCTAGCGAACGGTGCTTGCTAAAGCGCCCAGCTTTTCTTTCTGGCATGTTCCTCAGCTCCTTGCGCATCGACATACGCCCGCACCTTCTCTGGCATGGCGCTGCCCACGCTGCCAATCTCTTTTCCCACAAACACGATATGTGAGTACGTTCACCTATCGTAATGGGGAAAAGGCTATTTTTGGTCAAGCCGTGGCGCTCGGTGTGATGTTTAATGAGATGGCTCGCCGTGCTGCCTTGAACATGGGCGAACACCTACAGGCTACTGATACGTACATGAGGCTCGCAATGAGAGCGCAAGGCCAGTGCCGAGCCACCTTGCAAACGCTTGGTGGAGGACACCAGAAGGCAAAGCAAGGGTGGCGCAGCAGCTTGTAAATGGCAGGAATCATGCCCCTTCAAGAAAATGCGCGCGTCAAAGTCAATCCAATTGCCGCTACCAAAAACCAAAAGTTGAATTGCGAGTGAAACTCTTCGCGATTCCGGCGGGCAGGACTCAACATCGTCAGTGCTGAAACCAATAACGCAGAGAACGCAGCACTGACTGGTACAACGATTAAATCATTGCTATTTTTAGTAATAGAAAATGTTACGACAGGACAAACGACCAACAGAATTAAAGTAAATATTGTTTTTGATTTCATGAATATCTTCTGTTAGCGTAAATTTGCTGCCAGACGGGCGCCTGCAGAAGCTAACACCAAGAATGCCAATTCCTTGTAAATCCGCTATTCGTTTGGTGTCAACCGTTATTTGCAGTATTTGTGAGTGACTGCGAGCGTTGGCTAAATCCCCTGAGACACCCGTAAAAACTGAGATACCTGAGCCATCACCTCGTGGCGGAGATGCCTTGGTGAGTGCCAATTTAAACCCCAAGGGAAGCCATCACACACGCTGAATGAACCTGCAAGCCAGCACTTG
>CAMCII010000120.1 GCA_945874505.1 Bordetella parapertussis
CTGGGGCCGATATGGCGAGGAATAAATTCGCCTGAGGTATCCATAGCATTTGACATAGTGGTGGCCTTAGCTTGCGTCGGCGACAGCCTGATAGCCTGCTGCATCGAGCAAGCCATTGACATCGGCTGGGTTATTCGCTTTGATTTTAAAAATCCAAGTGTTGTAGGGCGAAGCGTTAATGGCTTCGGGTGCGTCGTTCAGTGCCTCGTTAAATCCAACAATTTCACCCGCGACAGGAGCGTAAATATCCGAGGCGGCTTTGACTGACTCAACAACGCCCGCAGTCGCACCCGCTGCGAGTTTGGCGCCCACTTTTACGTCGCCCACAAACACCAGATCACCGAGTTGCTCTTGCGCAGGGCCCGTAATACCGACCAACATGACATCGCCCTCGGCCTTAATCCATTCGTGGCTCGCTGCGTATTTACGATCGTTAGGAATGCTCATGAAAGTCTCCAAAAATGTTGGGGTTCGATACAATCGAAAAAAAATAAATACCGTACAAATAATTTAAAAATATCGAGTCAATGACAGCTCGTATCACCGACAACCTGTTTTGCTTGTCGCCCACACAACTTGCTTGACTCGCCGTTCATGTCACTTAACACGTGAGCCACTCATTTTTTAGGTGGCTGACGTTGCATGCACAACCTCAGCACCCTGTCTAACAAAGGGCAGCTTGCAGACCTCGGCAGGCACCCACTTGCCACGAATATCAATCTCAACGTGATCGCCCACCGCGACACCCAGCGGCAAACGTGCGAAACCGATCGAGACACCCAGCGTTGGCGACATCGTGCCGCTTGTCACCTCACCTAAACCATCATCGGTGCGCACTGCCATGTGTGCGCGCATCACGCCGCGGTCTAATAGTTTGAGCCCGATAAACACTTTGGGATCCGCAAACTGCTTCAGCGCCTTGCGGCCAATAAAGAATCTCTCTGGGTCTTTAAGCGAAACCGTCCAGGTCAGACCGGCTTGATTAGGATGAGTCAGTTCATCCATATCCTGACCGTACAAATTCATACCCGCCTCTAAGCGCAGCGTATCGCGCGCGCCCAAGCCACAAGGGTGAACCTGTTGACCAATCAGGTCAGCCCATAGTTGGGCCACCTCAGTTGCCGGCAACACAATCTCAAAACCGTCTTCGCCGGTGTAGCCCGTGCGAGCCACCAACACGTCACCCACAAAGACCGCGGCACAGAACACACCCAGATTTTGCGTGGCCGCTTGCCAGGCCGGGCGCGCCGCCCAGACCTTGGCACGGGCGTTTGGCCCCTGAACTGCCACCATCGCCAGATCGCGACGTGGCGTCACGGTAACTTGAAATTTTTCGGCAGAAGCCACCCGCTGCATCCAGGCGATATCTTTATCTGCCGTACCCGCATTGACCACCAAGCGCCATTGCGTTGCCGTGAAAAAATACACAATTAAGTCGTCAATCACGCCACCCTCGGGGTTCAACATACAGGAGTAGAGCGCCTTGCCAGGCTGCGTCAACTTAGAGACATCATTGGCAACCAGTCTGCGTAAAAATGCAGTCGCATCGGCGCCAGTCACATCAACGTTTAACATGTGCGAAACGTCAAATACGCCAGCGTCGCGCCGCACAGCGTGATGCTCTTCGATTTGCGAGCCGTAGTTCACCGGCATATCCCAGCCACCAAAATCGACCATGCGCGCACCTGCCTTGACATGCGTCTCGTGCAGAGGCGTGCGTTTTAAAGTAGCAGACATGGAAAAGCTCCAGAACAGTCAAAGGACGAACGGTTTAAACGCGCACGTCTAACGTAAGCGTTTGCACCAGCGTTCGCCCCTCTGTCCTTTTGCCTGAGAGTTGCCCTGCAAGAAGCAGGTGTGCACCTTCGGCGCCCGTTGTGGCCACACGGCCGCGGGTCTCTCCAGAGTGTTGTGTTGTCGCATGCCTGTAAAACAGGCGACATTGCAGATTGCGGTATAGGAAGCCTGAGCGATTCTGGGCGAATTGCGCCTTCGGCGGCAAACTAGGGCAACAACCACGTTACCCGCTGCACTCTCCCGCAAACTGCGTTCACAGCGCCGCCATCGTACCGCGAAAATACGACCTCGGACAACCCTCTTTGTATATTTAGTGACTACGTCACTTTTTGCCCGCTTGAGCTCAGCCTGTGCCCCTAAAGGCTACGGCCACAGGTCACAGCTGAGGCCCAGGCCCACTGAAAGTTATAGCCACCCAGCCAGCCTGTCACATCGACCGCTTCGCCAATAAAGTGCAAGCCAGGTACCGATTTAGCCTGCATGCTGCGTTGATCGAGCCCTTTGGTATCGACCCCCCCGCGCATGACTTCGGCCTTTTTATAACCGGCGGTACCGTCTGGGATCAACGACCAAGACTGAATGCGTGCCGCAAGCTCGCGTAGCAAGCGATCGGGTGCATCGGCAACGCGCAGCGCAGCCTGCTCGCCAAGCCATTTTTCAGCCAGGCGCTTAGGCCACAGCCCACCCAGCAAATTACCCAATTGTTGGCGCCCACCTGCCTTCGCTTCAAGCAGTGCCGCCGTCATATCTTGACCAGGCGCTAAATCCAGCCGAATGGCCTCGCCCGGTTGCCAATAGCTTGAAATCTGCAAAATTCCTGGCCCTGACAGGCCGCGGTGAGTAAACAACACATCTTCAAGAAATGCAGGCGCGTTGCGCCCGGCCCCGGTTGAAATGTTGGCTTCAAGCGCCAACCCGCTCAACTCACCAAACTCAGCCCACTGCACGCCATCAAACGTCAACGGGACCAGCGCCGGCCGAGGCTCAACAACTTTCAGGCCAAATTGGCGTGCGATTTTTAAACCGTAATCGGTTGCCCCGAGTTGAGGGATCGCCAAGCCACCGGTCGCGATCACGACTTTAGCGACCTGCAAAAGCCCTTCTGAGGTAGCAAGTTCATAGCCACCCTCGGCACCCGACTCAACCCGCGCAATCTGCTGAACCGTGCAAGGCATACGCCATTGCACGTTGCCCAGATTGCACTCAGCGCGCAACATCTCGATAATATCTTCGCTACTGCGATCGCAAAACAACTGCCCGCGATGCTTCTCGTGCCAGGCAATGTTGTAGCGCGCCATGAGCGAAATAAAATCTTGTGGTGAATAGCCGGCTAACGCCGATTTGCAAAAATGTGGGTTATTCGAAATAAAGTTTTCGGGCGTGACCGTGCGATTCGTGAAGTTGCAGCGCCCTCCGCCTGAGATGCGAATTTTTTCAGCCAGCAGCTGTGCATGATCAATTAACACCACCCGGCGCCCACGCTGCGCGGCAACCGCTGCGCACATCATGCCGGCCGCCCCCGCGCCAATTACCGCGACGTCAAAGGTCTGCATTCAACTCGACGGCTGCTCGAGTAAACAGTCAACGTAATAACGCTTCTCGCCATTGGGCAAAATCTCTTCGGCTAAACCATGGATATAGGTTTCAAAGCCTGGAAACTTTTCGTTGAACGAACGCGCAAACTGTAAATATTGCACGATCGTTTTATTAAAGCGTTCGCCCGGGATCAGCAACGGAATGCCCGGAGGATAAGGCGTGAGCAAGACTCCGGTCACACGACCCTCAAGCTGATCAATTGACACGCGCTCAACCTCACGATGCGCCATTTGAGCAAACGCATCAGAGGGCTTGAGTGCCGGAACCATATCGCTCAGGTACATCTCAGTCGTTAAACGCGCCACGTCGTGTTTACGGTATTCGGCATGAATCTGCTGGCAAAGATCGCGCAAGCCGAGTCGCTCGTACTGACGATGCCCTTTGCAGTAGTCGGGCAAAATTCGCCACATCGGCTGGTTGCGGTCGTAGTCATCTTTAAACTGCTGCAACGCTGTCAGCAGCGTGTTCCAGCGGCCCTTGGTGATGCCAATCGTGAACAAGATAAAAAACGAATAGAGACCGGTCTTTTCGACCACCACGCCATGCTCGGTTAAATACTTCGAGACCAAGGCCGCAGGGATACCGGTTTCACCGAAACTGCCAGACATGTCCAGACCAGGCGTCACAATCGTCGCCTTGATCGGATCCAACATGTTGAAACCTTCGGCTAAGTCGCCAAAGCCATGCCAATGGTCATTCGACTTGAGTACCCAGTCAGCTTGCTCACCCACACCGCGCGGCGCAAGATAGTCAGGGCCCCACACGGTAAACCACCAATCATCGTCACCGTACTCAAGATCCACCTTGCGCATCGCGCGCCTAAAATCCAGAGCTTCGCGAATACTTTCTTCAACCAACGCAGCACCGCCCGGGGCCTCCATCATCGCAGCAGCCACATCGCATGAGGCGATGATGGCGTACTGTGGCGAAGTCGAGGTGTGCATCAAATACGCTTCGTTAAAAATATTGCGGTCAAGCTTACGGGTTTCGGGCTCTTGCACAATAATCTGCGACGCCTGCGAAATGCCGGCCAATAGCTTATGCGTCGAATGGGTTGCAAACACCATCGCTTTGCTACTACGGGGCCGATTAGGCCCAATCGCGTGCATATCTTGATAAAACTCATGAAACGCCGCATGCGGCAGCCAAGCTTCGTCAAAGTGCAAAGTGTCAATGGTGTCGCCGAGCTTCTCTTTAATCATCTCAACGTTGTAAATCACGCCATCGTACGTACTTTGCGTCAGCGTCAAAATACGTGGCTGCTTATTTTTGACTTTGCGCGCAAACGGATTGGCATCGATTTTTTTCTGGATACTTTCAAGCTCAAATTCGGCCAACGGAATCGGCCCAATGATGCCCATGTGATTACGCGTCGGGCGCAAAAACACCGGGATGGCGCCCGTCATGGTGATCGCATGCAAAATTGATTTATGGCAATTACGATCGACCACGACAATGTCATCCGCCGCGACGTTGGCGTGCCAGACGACTTTGTTTGAGGTCGACGTACCATTGGTCACAAAGTAACAATGGTCGGCATGAAAAATACGCGCGGCATTTAATTCAGATTCGGCAATCGGCCCCGTGTGATCCAGCAACTGGCCCAACTCATCAACCGCGTTACAGACATCGGCGCGCAACATGTTTTCACCAAAAAACTGATGAAACATTTGACCAACCGGACTTTTCAAGAAGGCGACGCCACCTGAGTGCCCAGGGCAATGCCACGAGTACGAACCATCTTGCGCATACTTCACCAATTCGCGAAAGAACGGCGGCGCCAGGCTATCAACATAGCTACGCGCTTCACGAATGATATGGCGCGCCACAAACTCAGGCGTGTCTTCAAACATATGAATAAAGCCATGCAGTTCGCGCAAGATATCGTTGGGAATATGCTCAGAGGTGCGGGTCTCGCCGTACAGATAGATTGGGATGTCAGCGTTACGAAAACGCAATTCACCAATAAACGTACGCAAGTTCTTAATCGCGCCCGCCACATCCTCTGGCGAATCAATATCAAACTCTTCGTCATCAATCGACAAGATAAACGCGCTTGCGCGACTTTGCTGCTGCGCAAATGAGCTCAAGTCGCCGTAACTCGTGACGCCAATGACCTCCATCCCTTCAGCTTCAATCGCAGAGGCCAAAGCACGCACACCTAAACCCGAGGCATTTTCAGAGCGATAGTCTTCATCGATGATGAAAATAGGAAAGCGAAATTTCATGCGAACCGCCTCGCAAACGAATAAGAGATTAAAGAGGGGCGAATGTAGCGCCCGAACATGTTATTGGAATGACAGCCTAGCAAATTTTAGAAGGATCGCCTGGCTTAAAACTGACAGCCCCTCTCACTGACATACGCTACGACCCACAACAAGGAGGCAACGTTTCAAGCACTGTTGCGGCATCAAGTTTTAGGCAAGGTCACGCCGCGCTGGCCCTGGTACTTGCCGCCACGATCTTTATACGACGTTGCACACACCTCGTCACTTTCAAAAAACAACATCTGCGCGCAGCCTTCGCCAGCGTAAATCTTGGCAGGTAGGGGTGTGGTGTTCGAAAACTCGAGTGTTACGTGACCCTCCCACTCAGGTTCAAGCGGGGTCACGTTGACGATGATGCCGCAACGTGCGTAGGTGCTTTTGCCTAAGCAAATCGTTAAGACGCTGCGCGGAATCCGAAAGTATTCAACCGTGCGCGCTAAGGCAAACGAGTTGGGCGGAATAATGCAGATATCGCCCTTGAAATCGACAAACGATTTCTCGTCAAAGTTTTTAGGGTCAACGATGGTTGAATTGATATTTGTGAAGATTTTGAATTCATTGGCGCAGCGTACGTCATAGCCATAGCTACTGGTGCCATAACTGACGATCCGGCCCGACTCGTTTGAACGCACCTGACCCGGTTCAAAAGGCTCGATCATGCCTTCTGACTGCGCCACGCGGCGAATCCAGTTGTCACTTTTAATACTCATGACTAAGCGCCTCAATAGTTATCTGTGCCAAGAGGGCGGATTTTACCCCCAGACTGCAGGGTCGCACTGCGAGAGGCCCGTTAACTCGGTTCGTTTGACCGCAATCGTCTGGAGCTCGACTGGCTCAAGCGCGCGCGCCGCACTCTTGAACCCGTTTGACTGGTCACCGCTCAAACTCGCTTGATCGAGATGGCGCCAAACTTCTCGCTAAGGTCTTTGGGCAGGTTGGCCACCCGCGCGGCTAGCCTCAAGGCGATCTCGCGGTACAAACCGGCGGCCTCACTTTGGGGGTGCGACACCACGATCGGTTGACCGGCATCAGCCTGTTCGCGTATCGCCAGCGCCAGAGGCAAGCTGCCTAGCCAAGGTGCTTTGAAATCGGTGGCCATACGCTGCGCCCCGCCCTGCCCAAAAATCGGCTCGGCGTGCCCGCACTGGCTACAAATATGAAGTGCCATATTTTCAACAATGCCCAAAATGGGGACATTCACTTTTTCAAACATCTTCAAGCCTTTGCGGGCATCGATCAAGGCAAGGTCTTGGGGCGTGGTGACAATCACCGCCCCCACCACGGGCACACTTTGGGACAAGGTCAAGGCAATATCCCCCGTTCCCGGTGGCATATCGATAATCAGGTAATCAAGATCGTCCCACGCGGTTTGGCGCAGCAACTGCTCAAGCGCCTGCACCACCATGGGGCCGCGCCAAATGGCCGGCGTGTCGTCATTCATCAGAAAGCCGATTGAATTCGCCTGTAAACCGTGACCCCGGATCGGAACCATTTTTTTGCCATCCAGACTGGCTGGCTTCACCGATACCCCAAGCAACAGCGGCACACTCGGCCCATAGATGTCGGCGTCCAACAAGCCAACGCGCGCACCCTCAGCCTGCAGCGCCAAGGCCAGATTGACCGCCGTGGTACTTTTACCGACCCCGCCCTTGCCCGAGGCGATCGCAATGATATTACGCACACCCTCAACCCGCGTGACGCCCGCTTGTACGGCGTGAGCTGCAATCTTGGCGCTGATCTGCACGTCGGGGCTAGACACTCCACGCGCCTTAAGCGCAGCGTAAAGTTGACCTCGCAACCCATCAAGCTGGCTGGCCACCGGATAGCCTAGCTCAACCCTTACGCTGACGTATTCACCCACCAGTTGGATTTGGCTGTCCTTAACAATCGACCCAATCGAGCGCCCAGTGTTGGGGTCAATCACGGTTTCAAGCCCCTCACGCACCTCGGCCAGCGTTACAATCATGGGTATTCCTCTGTCATGTTTTCCCTATTTTAGGCTTGCAATATGCGATTTCTGCTCCAACGACTGGTTAGGCTTGTGGCGTTTGTCTTCATTGCGCTAATCGGTATGGTCATGGCCGTTGTATTTGTCGCCTCGACTATTGTCGCAGTTGCGATCTTGGTCGTGGCGGCGCGTTTGCGAGGCAAAACATTCTCGGCCAAAGACTATTGGATGGCGCGCAGCGCACGACGTAAACCAATTTTGAAGAGCGGCTCTTTTTCTACGAAAAACAGCGCCGACGTTACCGACGTCAAGGCCCGCGATATTTCTTGAGCGCCTCGATTCACCATGCCAGCATGTTTACGCTTAATTTGTCTGAGCGACAAGCACGCCTAGCCACCCTCCATCGCATCGACTCATGACTGCCCCTCAACGCTCGATTAGTTTGTTTGAACTGTTTAAAGGGTTCGCCACCATTGGTTTACTAGGCTTTGGCGGGGTTGCCGTCATGGCGCGACACGTGATTGTTGAACAATATCAGTGGCTCACCGATAAAGAGTACGCGACCATTTTAGGCATGGGACAAGTCTTACCCGGTGCCAATGTGGTGAACGCCTCAGTGGTGATTGGCGACCGTTTTCAAGGGCCCAAAGGTTCAGTCGTTTGCGTGCTGGGCATCATGGTGCTGCCAATCATGATTCTGCTGGTGTTGGCGATGCTTTACGACCAGTTTGGTCAACTGCCTGCCGTCAACGTGGCGCTCACGGGCGCCGGCGCTGCCGCTGCGGGGATGGTGCTGGCCACAGGCCTGAAAATGGCCATTAAGGTCAAACTCGACTTAGCCGGCTGGCTGATCATCGGGTTCGCAATCTTGGGAATTTTGATATTGCACCTACCCATGGTGTACGTCGTGCTCGCACTGATTCCAACAGCCCTCGTCGTCACCGCATGGTTGGGTAAAAAATGAGCGAAACTAGTGTCTTAGGCCAGCTAGCCCGCAGCTTCGCGATGCTTTCGCTCATCGCCATTGGCGGCATCAATGCGGTGCTGCCGGCCCTTCGCGACGTTGTGGTCGATTCGATGGGCTGGATGGACGACGCCACCTTTATGCAACTGTTTGCCGTCACACAAATTACGCCAGGCCCAAATGTCGTGATCGTGAGCTTAGTGGGTTGGCAAGTCGCCGGGTTGGCGGGCTTGCTGGTAGCCACGCTCGCCATGCTTTTGCCCGCCTGCCTACTGGCTTTTTTAATCGGGCGTGTCGCCGTCAGACTCGAGGGCAGCAAGGGCCTGCGTCTAGCGCAAAATGCGATGGTGCCCGTGGCGATCGGCCTGATCCTCGCAGGAGGCTTAGATTTAAGCCACGCCGCTTACCGAGGCTGGCTCACGCCCCTCATCGTGGCGGCCAATGTCGCTGGCATCCTGTTCACCAAGCTCAATCCCGTCTGGGGGTTGATGGCCAGCGCCTTAGTCGCCTTAGCGGCCCATTATTCGGGCCTGTTTGTTTTAAGCTGAGCAATGGCAACGCTGGGCTACGTCTCTTAAAGGATCCAGGCGCCTCTGGCGCCTGAGCAATACTGTCAACCTGAGCACGGCCTCGACCTCAGCAGCCAGACCGTGGTTGACCTTGTTAAACTCGCAAGCTTGACTCTCTTACCAGCGCCCGCCATGTCACGCACCCTGTTCGTCACCACTGCCCTGCCCTATGCCAATGGTTCATTTCACATTGGCCACATCATGGAGTACATCCAGGCTGATATCTGGGTACGTGCCATGCGCATGGCTGGCCACACTGTGCACTTTGTAGGCGCTGACGACACACACGGCGCGCCCGTCATGCTGAAGGCCGAAGCCGAAGGGATTACGCCCAAACAACTGGTTGAGCGCATCGGTGCTGAGCGTCCGCAGTACCTCAAAGGGTTTCAAATTGAATTTGACCACTGGCAT
>CAMCII010000121.1 GCA_945874505.1 Bordetella parapertussis
TCGTGTTTGTTGGATTACTTGTAATTTTTAACGCCTTTGCCGGTTGGATTTTTGAACACACGAGTAAATCGTTTCCGAGTCCGTTTCCGGTTGAGGGGATGTTCTTGGCTCAATACTTTTCTGGCCACCAAATCGGATCAATTTCGGTCACACTCGTTGTGCTGCTCTCGGTGTTCTGCTTCTTTCGTTTCACGCCGCTTGGTCTGGCGATGCGTGCGGCCGCATTTAATCCCGAGTCGGCCCGCTTGGTCGGGATTCGCGTGTCTTGGATGTTGGCGCTTGGTTGGGGGATGGCCGCCTTAATCGGAGCAGTGGCCGGCATGATGATCGCACCAATTGTGTTTCTTGATCCAAATATGATGGCTGGCATTTTGCTGTACGGTTTTGCCGCAGCCTTGCTTGGTGGGATAGATAACCCCTGGGGCGCCGTTGTCGGTGGCGTCATTTTAGGTGTGCTTGAAAACATCTTAGGCGCTTATGTCATTGGCAGCGACCTAAAGCTAACGATGGCGTTGGTCTTAATCGTGACGATTCTGATCTTCCGCCCCTATGGCCTTTTCGGCAAACCTATTTTCTCGCGCGTCTAAGAGAGCCAACATGTCTGCCATTTCCAAAAAAATAATATTAGCGGTCGCTGTGCTTGCTGCGGTCTTGCTACCGTTTGTACTTGAAGATTTTCGAGTGTTTCAACTGAATTTAGTGTTGATCTATGCAATCGCGATTCTGGGCTTGAACATCTTGACCGGCTATGGCGGTCAGATTTCGCTAGGTCATGGGGCGTTTTATGCGGTCGGCGCTTATACGTCTGCGATCTTAATTTCGCAGGTAGGTATGTCGGCTTATCTGACCATACCGATTGCCGGGGTAGTTTGCTTAGTCATGGGCGTATTGATGGGGTTTCCGGCGTTGCGCCTCGCGGGTCATTACTTAGCTCTGGCAACCTTCGCTTTGGCAATTGCGACACCGCAGTTACTCAAATACAAAGGAATTGAGAAGTGGACGGGTGGGGTGCAAGGAATTATTCTTGATAAGCCTACGCCTCCCTTTGGGTTCACGCTCTTTGGCAATGATCTTAGCGAGGATCGGTGGCTCTACCTAGTGATCTTGGCAATTGCCTTGGGCTTATTTTGGGTGGCTCATAATTTGCTGTCTGGCCGAGTTGGGCGCGCCATCGTGGCGATTCGAGATCAGCCCACTGCTGCCGCTGCCCTGGGCATTAATTTAACGTTCGTGAAGACCGCCACCTTTGGCCTGTCGGCTGCTTACACTGGCATCGCGGGTGCACTGAGCGCGCTGGCTGTGGCCTATATCGCGCCAGACAGCTTCCCAGCGTTTTTATCGATTAGTTTGTTGGTTGGGGTCGTCGTCGGCGGCCTGGGCTCAATATCGGGCGCAATCTTTGGCGCTTTGTTTATTCAGTTTGTACCCAATGTTGCTGATGAAATTTCAAAATCTGCCCCTTGGGCAGTGTATGGCGCGATGCTTTTGGCACTTGCTTATGCAGCGCCAAATGGCGTGATGGGTATCTTACAAAAAATTAAAAAGAGGAGACAAGCACAATGAAAAAAATAAATCATATCAAAGCCCTAGTTGCAGTTGTCGCGCTAACGTCTGCCAGCTTTGGCTTAAACGCGCAGCCTTATGATCCGGGCGCGACCGATAAAGAAATAAAGATTGGCAACACCAATCCGTATTCGGGTGCCTTTTCGGCCTACGGCTCGTATGGCAAAGCACAAGCCGCTTACTTTAAAAAAATTAATGACGAGGGTGGCATTAATGGTCGCAAAATCAATTTCATTTCAATGGATGATGGTTTTGCCCCGCCCAAGACACTCGAGAACGCTCGTAAATTAGTCGAGCAAGAAAAAGTTTTATTCTTTTTTGCGACCTTAGGTACCGCGCCTAACACTGCGATTCATAAGTATATGAATCAAAAAAAGGTGCCGCAGCTTTTCGTGCAGACTGGTGCGTCAAAATGGGGTGATCCAAAAAATTATCCTTGGACCATGGGTTGGCAACCTAACTATATCAGCGAGGGCAAGGTGTTTGCCCAAGCGATCTTAGACAATCAACCAAAGGGCAAGATTGCGTTGCTTTATCAGAACGATGATTCGGGCAAAGATTTATTGATTGGCTTAGAGCAAGGTTTAGGTGCCAAAAAAGATATGCTCGTGGCGCGCGAAACCTACGAGGGAACTGATCCGACCGTTGACAGTCAGATCGTGAAACTCAAAGCGTCTGGCGCAGATGTATTTATTCACGGTAGCGGGCCCAAGTTCGCCGCGCAATCGATGAAAAAAATTGCTGAATTGGGTTGGAAACCCACGCAATATGTCTGGCAGGTTTCTAGCTCAATTGGTGCTGTGCTGACGCCTGCAGGGATTGATAATACCGTCGGTCTGATTACCTCGGCTTTTTCTAAAGACCCTAGCGATCCGCAGTGGAAAAACGATAAAGCGATTTTAGAGTTTGAAGCGTGGTTTAAAAAATATCTACCTGGCGCAGATCCGACAGATAGCTTTTATATCCAGGGTTATATGAATGCTCAGACGGTTGAGCACGTTCTGAGGCAGGCGGGTAACAATTTGACGCGTGAAAACATCATGAAACAAGCCGCCAGTATTAATGACTTTAGATTGCCTTTGTTGTTGCCCGGCGTAAACGTGCAGACGAGTGCGACCGATTTCTATCCGATCGAGCGGATGCAGTTAGCCCGATTTGATGGAAAAGCTTGGGTGTTGTTTGGTAAGACGTACGGGGATTAGATTCAATTTAATATGTTTTTATAAGGGAGTATTTGTGATGAAAAAAGAACTTCGTAAATTAAGTGCGATCTTCGTGACCGCCGGTCTTGCACTTGCAAGCACGATTGCCTGCGCACAGCCTTACGGGCCAGGCGTAACTGACAAAGTCATAAAGATCGGCAATATCAATCCGTATTCGGGTCCGGCATCGTCCTATAGCTCATACGGTAAAGCGCAAGCGGCTTACTTCAAGAAAGTCAATGACGAAGGCGGTATTAACGGACGCATGATTGAGTTCATTTCTTTAGATGACAACTATCAGCCCCCGAAAACACTCGAGCAAGCACGCAGACTAGTAGAGCAAGACAAAGTGTTATTGATTTTCGCTCCGCTGGGCACACCCACCAATTCTGCGATTCACAAGTATATGAATCAACGAAAGGTTCCACAGCTCTTTGTGCAGACCGGCGCTTCAAAATGGGGTGATCCTAAAAACTTTCCATGGACAATGGGTTGGCAGCCTAATTACCACAGCGAAGGTAAGATCTACGCGCAGGCAATCTTACAAAATCAGCCTAATGGAAAAATAGCGATTTTGTATCAAAATGACGATTATGGTAAGGATTACATCACCGGTATTGAAGAGGGACTTGGTGATAAAAAAAATATGATCGTCGCGCGTGAAAGCTACGAGACGAGCGATCCGACGATTGATAGTCAGATCGTTAAGCTTCGTGCCTCGGGTGCTGATGTGTTCTTGAACATCACTATTCCAAAGTTTGCAGCACAAGCCATTAAAAAGATGGCTGAACTCAACTGGAAACCGACGCATTATTTAAATCAAGTCTCTAGCTCGGTCGGTTCAACCTTGATTCCCGCTGGCCTTGAAAATAGTGTTGGGTTAATTACGACGTCATTTATTAAAGATCCAAGTGATCCTCAATGGAAAGACGATAAAGCGTTTTTAGAGTATCAAGCCTGGTTTAAAAAATATATGCCAACCGCAGATCAAAATGACGGTTTTTATATACAAGGCTATACCAACGCTCAGACGCTTGAGTATGTACTCAAACAAGCGGGTAATGATCTGACTCGTGAAAATGTGATGAAGCAGGCCGCAAACATCAAAGATTTGAAACTGCCCTTGTTGCTGCCTGGCATTAATGTACAAACTGGGCCAAATGACTTCTATCCGATCGAGCGCATGCAGTTAGCGCGCTTTGATGGTAAAGCCTGGAGATTATTTGGTAAGGTGTACGGGGATTAATCTCTGCCCGCTAGAATAAAAAGACCGCCTAGGCGGTCTTTTTATTATGCATTCGTGATGCAAAAAATAAAAACATTGATTTTGGCCAGCGTATCTTACGAATGACGCCCGCTGAAATCGTACAAAAGCCCTTTTCTCAGCTTTTTTCGAGTTTACTAAACTTGTGAAAGAATGCTTTATTGGCTGCGAAAAGTGTGCCAAGCGTCTGGAAAAGGGAGTCGTTTGGCTCTCAGAGTTTACCAACTGTGTGGGGTTGCTTTGTTTGCTCATATTAATATGTCAAAATTAGCTTTTGATCTGGCACTGACTTATGCAAGGTTTATTCAAGCTAAAACGGCTTTTATTAAAAACACGTCTACTCAGAGCTTTTCAAGCGCTCTGCGTCGTGCTTGTGTTGTCTGGCTGCAGTTCGCTGCAGATAGCCTACAACTACGCCCCTAATTATTTAGCGTATCGCCTGAATGGCTATTTCAATTTAGATGACGCGCAAAAGGTGGCTCTTGATCAAGAGCTTGCAACCTTTATCGCGTGGCATGCTGAGACGGCGTTACCTGATTACACGCGGACCCTAGCAGCCTGGCAGGTAAGGGTAGAAGATACGGCACCGTTTACCCCAACAGAGGTGTTGGCGATTCAAAAACAGGTTGAGCAAGCACTTGAAGTGTTGGGGCAGAGGGCTGCTTTGCAACTTGCCGGCACATTAGTGACTTTGACTCCGAAGCAACAATTACGGCTTAAAGCAGAGTTCGAAAGCGAGAACAAAGATTATTTTAATGAGTTTCTCAAAAATCCTAATAGTGAAGCGACCCGTAAAAATTACCATAAGCGAGCGCTTAAACGGTATGAGGATTGGCTGGGTGGGTTGACCAAGAGCCAAGAAAAACAGATCACTGAGTTGTCTGATAAACGTTCAAAAACTTTTGCAGGCTGGGGCGACGAGCGTACGCTTAGACAAAAAGCCTTGTTAGACCTGCTAGAGCAGCAAAGAGGTAAAGACGCCCTGCAAGCTGAAGCTGCCTTGCGTGAGTATTTGGATAGCCTAAAGAAGTATCGCGAACCGACTCTTGCTGCTCAACAGTCGCAACTGAGACAAGACTGGGCTCAGGTCACCGCAGACGTTTTAAATAGTCTGACACCCGAGCAAAAGATTTACCTAAAAAAGAAACTCGGCGTCTATGCACAAGATTTTGCTAGTTTGACGCCCAAACGTTTGGCGCAGAATATTCTCAAGTAAGAGCGCGTCACCGCAATTGGTGATATACATATTGGCACCTGCAACAAACACGTCAGTGCCGTTTTGCTAAAAAAATTTGCTTTGTAAAGTATTTAATGTGAGTAGGAAGAAGTTGAAGCGCGCCCCACTCAGCTTTCAACAAGCCGGTTTTGCACCAAATACTCACTGAAATAGAGGTGCTGAAGCTACTGACTTGATGCCACCAATAAGGCGGAACAAAAAGCACCGACCCCGGATGAACCGTTAGGTCATAAAACTTTACTTTTTTAGCCTTAGGAAATTTTTCAAAGTCGGGCTTTAAAGGATTAAAGTCACTTATCCTTGGATAGCTTGACAGAGCCGATCTTGGATGCAGATTCAGAAAACTATTGGGCTCTGTCATCAGCCAGCGTTTTTGACCAAACATTTGCATGAAAAAATTATTAAAGGGATCGTAATGCAGCCCCGACGTATTACCACCTGGGCCGTACCATAAATCAGACTGTTTTGTCTCTTTCGGTAATAGCGTGTCAAACATTAATTCTGACTCGAGCTCGGGGAGAAACTGGTGAATGGCTAGCGAGCCCAGGTATAACCGCCTTTCAGCACTGCCGCTCTCTACACTAATCTTTCGAGAGTACTCGCGCAGGCTCATTTGTAGCGGGGGGTGATACTCTTGAAACATAGACGTATCAGAACTATTCACCTCAACGAGTTTGTGACCAACTTTTTCATCCAGAAATGCAGGAGTCCACTGCGCGAGGCTTGGAAAAACCTCGTGAATATCTGTAATCAGCAGTGGTGCTTTTGACTGCGTACAAAACTCAGCAATATCAGTGCCAGCATCCACTAATTCCTTCAAGGTGGTTTGAGGGATTTTATGAGGATATAAATTTAGCTGGTTTGAATCTTCTGTCATCACTTTCACAAATTAAACGTTGACGTTGTATCGTAGGCTAGACGACTTCGGGCATCACCCACTCTGAGTTTGTGACGTAGAATTTCTCGGCGTTGCTCTGCCCTAAGCGTTGAATATGATTTTCAAACTCTTTGATGGGTGTTGTCCCCCCCTCTGGATGTGGATAATCGCTGCTGTAACAATAACAATCCTCAAAACCAAACCGCTCAATCAAATCACCGACAGGTTCGAAACGGTAAGGGGTAATTCTAATGTTACGACGCATGTAATCAGAAGGGGTCATAGACAAAACATCTTTTAAACGATGCTTGAATATTCTTGCAACGTTGTCTAAGTGCATTGCGAGTGGCGCGAACCAAACCGAGCCCAACTCTACGACGGCAAAGCGTAAGCGAGGAAAACGCTCAAACACCCCACCCAAAATAATCGTCGTGAGAAAATTCTGCGGAGAAAAAATGAAACTTGCCATCATGTATGTGTCGCCTGGCTCGCCATGATGACGGAAAGTCGTTTCAAACCCAAGGTGATCAACGCCTTTAGACCAAGCATCACTCTTGATAAAACCTTGCTCACCTCCGGCATGTAAGATCACGGTTGCATTAGCTTCTTGCATGAGTGCCCAAAGTGGATCGAAATTAGCATGCGCCGGTGATCCGCCACCTGGGGGGATCGCGCTGGCAATCACGAACGCGCGAATACCCGCTTTTAGCAGACGTTTTGCTTCTTCTAGCGCCTCAGCAATACTGTGTGTGTTTAGAATTGCGACGGGTAATAAGCGCTTTGGCTCTGTTCGACTAAATGCGATTGAATAGTCGTTCCAGCCGCGCATTGCACCCATCGCCAACTTATGTTCAGAGAACGCTCCCATTTGAAGCACAGGATCCGCAAAGACAAACGCTCTGTTCACGCCCATGTAATCCAAGGCCTTCAGACGTCCTTGCGAGGTGTACGCACCCGCAGCACCCGAGCCCTTTAAATTCCAGACGGTCTGCTCGTTATAGACGGTCGCCTCTTCTCCCATCAATTCGGGTATGGTGTGTAACTTATCTTCAGGCAATGCAGCAATGGCTTTTCGGCACAGCTCAGCGTAAATTTTGCCGGCTTCTTTACCTGCAACATTTTCATAAAAGTCAGGTGTAGGTGTAATGTGCGTATCTAGGTCATTCATTTTGCCAAAAAATGGCGCAATATTAATCATTGTAGGTGCCTCGAATCTTTCGTTTTAAAAGTGCAGTTGAATGTCGTGCAAAGATGAGTTACTTAAACCGCGTTCGCAACGAACGCGCTATACGTAAAGTTTCCAGACCCCGTCGCATTTCACGCCATGTCCCTGACAAGTAAACCGCCGATCACTCGGAGAGAGGTTCTTGGGTTGTTTGATTTGATGTAAGTAATGGCCAATAAAGTAGCTCATGACACCCGGCGTGTACTCCATCGTTTCTATGCAGGGGCCAAACTTTTGGGCGATACCTGCCGAGCCCAAGAGTCGCAGTTCATCGAGGTCAGTGAGAGGGATCTTTGACCACATGTGTAACCCTGAGCCCTCTTGTGGCAGCTCGAGCGGAAGGGTAAATGTGAGCGTGTCTTCCCAATCGATCTCTTTGAACTGATCCCAAAAGGGCAGGTAGGCTCGGTAAGGTTGGTCAACATGTATGGGCGGCTGATCAACCGTGGGGTCCCTCATGGCAATTTTGTGTGCATATTCTTGCGTGATGAAAATCATTTGAAATCCCGGATGAGGAATTTCGGGACAAAGCTCAACGGGCGCATCCAAGACTTTGCTTAATCTGGTGGTAATGTTGTGATATAAGCCCGCGAAGCGCCTTCTTAATACGGGGTTGATGAGTTGTTGATGCGTAAAAAAATTACCCATCTTATTGAAACAAATGTTCAACTCTTCATCTGCATAAGCTTCAAGGTAAGCAATCGCACCAAGCGTAGATAAGGTTGAGCCCCTTTTGACCCAGAATTTTTCTAAGGCCACTAATTGTTCGACCACATCAAGTCGTTCATGCTCATCCAGAATGCGTATCGAACTTTTCATGCTAACCCCAAAAGAGACGACCAAAATTTTGCCGAGATAGAATACTGATAGAGGCGATCGAAAACTGTGATTTCATCAGCATTTCGAGCCTACTGTTTATATTAACTGTAGAGACGTTCAGATACACGCTGCTCTCAAATCCTCACAGAAGATCGTTTTCAATCCGTATCACCTTCAGGTTGTTTTCCGTTCGATTCAAAATCGATCCAGTGTCTCTTTTTTTCGAAAGGATAGAGAGGCAAGGCGATCCTCGCGCGTCGAGGCGATGTCCACGCAAGTTGCCAGTCAAGATCGAAACCAGCACACCAAATTTTTCCAAGACAGTCGAGCCACAAGCTAGCTGTTTGGGTTGTTCCATTGTCAATGTGTCGCAACGGCGGCAGGATTAAACGCACTTGGTCGGCCAATCGATGCTTGGCAATTTGTGCTGCCCACATGCCGCCTGGTCCAACCTCAATGAATATCGTGTCTTGTTGCGCAAGTAGCTTTTCTAAACTCGCGTGCGACAAAGGGGTCTCTTGTTGCTGCTTGACCCAGTAAGTCGGATCACACGCTTGCTCGGATGTCAGTGGCGCCTCGGTCAAGTTAGACCAACAGTCTAAGATTGGCGTTTGGCGCTTGCAGGCGTGGACTTGAGCGGCAAAAGCCAAGAGATCATCGTCTGTGACTGTCTCTCTGAGCTTGCTGCGCGCACAAACGAGTCGCAAAGCGTCAGTCAAGTCGAAGATTCCAGCTAAACAGGCCGCGACGTATTCGCCTGGGCCATCACCAAGCAGTGCGTCAGGCGATACCCCCGCGCCGATCCATTGCATCGCCAGCGCATACTCGAGAGAAAAGAGAACAGGTTGGTTGAGCCAGGGTTCATTCAGCATATTGCGCGCAGACTGCACGTCGCCTGTTGCGCCGGTCAGCAGTTCACAGATATCTATGCCAAGTGTTGGCTGAAGTATTTGCGCGCACTCATCGTAATTTTGACGAAAGACAGGTTGTTCACGATAGAGCGCTGCCGCCACGTTCATATATTGTCCGATCTGAGCCGAGAACATGAATACAACTTTGGGTTGATCCATTCGGCTTGGCTCTAAATGCTGGTGGGCACAGGTCTTATTTTGTTCAAGATGTTCGATGGCTTCTGTCAGAGTCGCACACCGAAAAGCGCTCCGGTGCTCGAAGGCTTTACGTCCGACCGCAAGCGTCCAAGCGAGATCGTCAAGCGCGATCTCAGGGTGTTGACGCAGGTGCTGAGCGAGTGCGAGTCGCAGCGCCTCTAAGGCGTGTTCAGTTTTGGCCGTTAAGACCAAGAGTTTCGGTGTATGGCTGGCAGGTGGATAATCAACCAGAGGTGGTTGT
>CAMCII010000122.1 GCA_945874505.1 Bordetella parapertussis
TCCTCTGATCGGCGATAATAGACACCTTGCCTCAACAGTGAAGTCTGCCGTCTTATGAACAAACGCGATATGGTCATCAAGAGCGTCGTCTACCTACGCGGACCAAATATCTGGACGTATTACTCAGCCCTCGAGGCAGTCGTCGACATTGGAGACCTAGAAGATTGCCCCTCTAATCTTGTACCGGGCCTCTATGAAAGGCTAGTCGCCTGGCTGCCCAGCCTGATCGAACATCGCTGTAGTCCAGGCGTGCGCGGTGGCTTTTTGCAACGCCTGCAAACCGGCACCTGGCCCTGCCATATTCTTGAACACGTGACACTCGCCCTGCAGGATCTCGCTGGTGTGCCGGGTCATGGTTTTGGGCGAGCCCGCGAAACCGAAACACGAGGCGTCTACAAAGTCGTCGTCAGTGGCTGGCAAGAAGATGTTACCCGTGCTGCACTCTACGCTGGTCGAGATCTGGTGATGGCCGCGATTGAAGATCGGCCTTATGACCTTGAGGCCGCGCTTGAACAGATCAAAGAACTCTCGCAAGATTTATGTCTAGGCCCAAGCACTGCCTCGATGGTGTTAGCGGCTGAAGATCGTGATATTCCAGCTGTGCGTTTAAACAATGGCAACCTGATTCAGTTTGGTTATGGCAACCAACAACGTCGTATCTGGACTGCAGAAACTGACCAGACCAGCGCCATCGCCGAAACGATCTCGCGTGATAAAGACTTAACAAAGTCACTTTTAGAATCCTGCGGCGTGCCGATCCCACAAGGTCGTGCTGTTCAAAACGCACAAGATGCCTGGGAAGCTGCCCAAGATCTGGGCTTGCCTGTCGTAGTCAAACCCGTCGACGGCAACCACGGACGCGGTGTATTCATCAATCTCGAAACCCAGCAAGAGATCGAGGCAGCCTACTCGGTCGCGGTTGACGAGGGCTCTGGGGTGTTGGTTGAGCGTTTCATTCGGGGTAACGAACATCGCCTCTTGATTGTGAATGGCAAACTTGCCGCCGCGGCAAAAGGTCAAGCAGCGCTTGTGATTGGCGACGGCATTCACACGATCAACGACTTAATTGAGATTCAAATCAACTCAGATCCTCGCCGTGGGCGAGGCGAAGATCAACCCCTCAATCCCGTACGCATTGATTCGGCGGCACGCCTCGAGCTCAAACGCCAGGGCTTTGAAGCCGACAGCATTGCGCCAATCGGTTGCGAAGTCTTGATTCAACGCAATGGCAACGTCGCCTTTGACTGCACCGATGACGTTCATCCCGAAGTCGCAGCGCTCGCGGCCGTCGCCGCCAAAGCCGTTGGGCTAGATATCGCCGGTATCGATCTGGTCACCGAGGATATCTCTCGCCCCCTGTCAGAGACGGGTGGTGCGATCGTCGAAGTCAACGCTGGGCCTGGGCTCTTAATGCATCTCAAGCCAGCCGAAGGGCTACCGCGCGAGGTGGGTAAGGCAATCGTTGATTACATGTTTCCGCCAGAAAGCGAGAAAACGTTTCCGTTGATTGGCGTCTCGGGTTCGAATGGCACGACCCTCGTCACACACCTGATGTTTCATTTGCTGCGGCTCAATGGCGCGTGCACCGGCCTGTCGAACAGCGAGGGGGTGAAAGTCAATGATAGAGTACTCACCTCAGCAGTGTCCTCAGCTTGGTCCAATACTCAACGCTTGCTATTGAATTGCCAGATTCAAGCCGCAGTCGTCGAAACGAACGGTATGCAAATCCTGACTGAAGGCCTCGATTACATCAAATGCTTGGTAGGCATCGTCACAGATATCACTTTTCATGACGCCTTCAAGGGCCCAAGCGTGGCGTACCACGCTTTTGAAACTGAGACCGATCTGATCAAAATCTATCGCACCCAAATTGACGTGGTTTGCGCCAGCGGAACGAGCGTGCTCAACGCCGATGATGTCAACGTCGCAGCCATCACTGAATTCTGCAAGAGCTCGTTAATCTTCTTTAGTCAAGAGCCTAGCTCGGCAGTGATTCAAGCGCATCTCGCAGAAGATAAGTGGGCGGTGTTGCTCGAGTCGGACCAGATCGTTTTGGCGCAAGGCAAGCTTCGTACGCCCTTGTGCAAGACCTCAGAGCTTCCAATTTTGGTGGGGCAGCATGCCGCCGCCCAAGACAATACCGTTGCCGTGCTGGCTTCAGTCGCTGCGGCGTGGGCCTTAAACTTGCCTTTAGATCTGATCCGCAGCGGCCTACGCTCGTATTAACAGAAGCCGCCAAGATCTCGCCAAAAGGCCAAGCCCTAGACCCATCTGCTGACATGGTTTTAGGGCCGACTTGGCGCACGACCATTACCCCCCGCCTCATTCGTAAATAGAGCAGGCTTTTGGCGCAATTCCGGTAAACTAACCGATTGCTGGGTTAACCGTGACGTCACCCCGCCTGATCTCGCTAAAGTCTGTCACCCATCTTTTTTACGCAAGGCCTCTCGAGCATGACTGCACGCACCCAAATCCATCGCCTTCAAGTTGCAACCTCGCTCTACCGTTTTATTGAAGACAGCGTGCTGCCAGGCAGCGGCGTGAGCAGCACCGCCTTCTGGCAAGGTTTCGATGCCGTCGTGCATGACTTATCGCCGAAAAACCTTGCCTTGCTCGCCGAGCGCGATCGCATTCAAACTGCGATGGATCAGTGGCATCGCGCCCACCCTGGCCCTATCCAAGACATGGCGGGGTATCGCGCCCACCTCACTTCGATCGGCTACCTCGCACCGACGCCCGGGCCTGTCACTATCACGACGACCAATGTGGATGCCGAGTTGGCGCTTCAAGCTGGGTCACAACTGGTTGTCCCAGTGCTCAATGCCCGTTATGCCTTGAACGCAGCCAACGCCCGCTGGGGGTCGTTATACGACGCACTGTATGGCACCGATGCGCTGCCTGAAACCGACGGTGCCACCAAAGCAGGGCCGAATGGCTCTGGCTATAACCCGGTGCGCGGTGCCCGAGTCATCGCGTTTGGTCGTCAGTTTCTCGATCAAGCCGCACCCCTGGCTAACGGCTCGCATGCCGACGTACAACGTTACAGCGTTCAGGCAAGCAAGTTAGTGGCTTCGCTCAAAAACGGCACAACAACGGGCCTGGCAGAGGCAAATAAATTTGTCGGCTTCCAAGGCTCTGAGGCAACACCCTCAGCGATCTTATTAGTCAATAACGGCCTGCACATTGATATCCAGATCGACAATTCAAAAGGTATTGGCAAAGACGACCAAGCTGGCGTCAACGACATTGTGATTGAATCGGCACTATCGACGATTCTTGATCTCGAAGACTCAGTTGCAGTGGTCGATGCTGACGATAAAGTCTTGGCCTACAGCAACTGGCTTGGGATTTTGAAAGGCACGCTGGTTGAAAGTGTGACCAAAAACGGAAACACCTTTAACCGAACATTGAATGCCGACAGAAAATACCAGGCGGGTATCGGTGCCACACAGGCCAAAGATGGCGTCGTGACGTTGCACGGTCGTTCGCTTTTGTTTTTGCGCAACGTCGGTCATCTGATGACCAACCCAGCCATTCTTGATGGTCAAGGTAACGAGATTTTTGAAGGCATCCTTGATGCGGTCGTGACCGTAACGATTGCACTGCACGATCTCAAACGCACCAAAGAACACTTGTACGGCAACTCGCGCACGGGTTCGGTTTATATCGTTAAACCAAAAATGCACGGCCCTGCTGAAGTGGCTTTTGCCAGCGAACTCTTTGGCCGTATTGAGGGGTTCCTGGGCTTGCCCGCAAATACTGTCAAGCTCGGCATCATGGATGAAGAGCGTCGCACCAGCGCCAACCTGAAAGCCTGTATCAATGAGGCGCGTGCCAGAGTCGCCTTCATCAACACCGGCTTTTTAGATCGCACTGGCGACGAAATGCATACAGCGATGCAAGCCGGTCCGATGTTGCGTAAAGGCGATATGAAATCTAGCGCCTGGCTGTCAGCCTACGAGCGCAGCAATGTACTCACGGGTTTAGCCTGCGGATTGCGCGGCCGCGCTCAGATCGGCAAAGGGATGTGGGCGATGCCTGACCTGATGGCCGCTATGCTCGAGCAAAAAATTGGCCACCCAAAGGCTGGTGCCAACACTGCCTGGGTACCGTCTCCCACCGCAGCCACTTTGCACGCGTTGCATTACCATCAAGTCAAGGTCGCCGAGATTCAACTGGGCCTTGAAAAAACCGCAAACGATGCCGAAATCGATCGCTTGCTCAACGAAATTTTACTAGTGCCAGTCGCCACTGACCCCAAGTGGTCGGCCAGCGATATTCAACAAGAACTCGACAATAACGCCCAAGGGATTTTGGGCTACGTGGTGCGTTGGGTCGATCAAGGCGTGGGCTGCTCAAAAGTGCCTGACATTCACAACGTCGGTCTGATGGAAGATCGCGCCACCTTAAGAATTTCAAGTCAGCACATCGCGAACTGGCTCTTGCATGGGATCACAAACGAGGCACAGGTCACCGAAACCCTGCAGCGCATGGCAAAGGTGGTAGATCAACAAAACGCGAATGATCCTCTGTACACCCCAATGTCGCCAAACTTTGAAGCCTCGTCGGCTTATCGTGCGGCGCGTGATTTAGTCTTTAAAGGATTGGTACAGCCAAGTGGCTATACCGAGCCGTTGTTGCATGCGTGGCGACTCAAGGTAAAAGCCAGTTAAGGCGCCCGCGTCAGTAGGCATCATGCAATACGCAATATGCAGTAGACAATAGGCTGATACAAGCTATACAACTTTGACTTGATTGCTGTTTTCAGGAAAAAAAATGAACGCACCCGTCCCCATGCTCGACACTGCTGAAATGCTTTCAAATGTAAGCCGAGCCTGGGACGACGATCTCGTGAAACAGCTCAGCGACTATATCGAGATTCCGGCCAAATCCCCGGCCTTTGATCCAGATTGGGCGAAAGCCGGTTACCTTGAAACCGTGTTGCAGCGCGCTGCGACCTGGATTGAACAACAAAAAGTTGCAGGGCTCAAAGCTGAAATTATTCGCCTGCCTGGCCGCACACCTATTATGTTTTTTGAGGTGGCAGCTACACGACCACAAACACCTAGCAGCCAAACGGTGCTGATGTATGGCCATTTGGATAAGCAACCCGAGTTTGATGGCTGGCGTGCTGGCTTGGGCCCCTGGACCCCAAAATACCTCGACGGCAAACTCTACGGACGTGGCAGTGCTGACGACGGCTATGCGACCTACGCTGCGATTACGGCGATTCAGGCGCTTAAAGCGCAAAAGGTCGAACACCCTCGTATCGTCGGCATTATCGAAACCTGCGAAGAAAGTGGGTCACCTGACTTGCTGCCCTACATCGAGGCGATCAAGCCTCGCTTGGGTGATGTCGGTATGGTGATGTGCTTAGACAGTGGCGCAGGTAATTACGATCAGCTGTGGTTAACGACGAGTTTGCGCGGCATGGCCACCGGCGTCTTAAAAGTTGAAATTTTGACTGAAGGTGTTCACTCTGGAGATGCCTCAGGCCTGGTGCCCTCAAGTTTTCGCATCATGCGGCATGTGCTGGATCGCCTTGAAGACAGCGCAACGGGTCGTCTACTTCCCCAAAGCTTTCATTGTGAAATCCCCACCGAACGGGTTGATCAGGCGCGTGCCACAGCAGCCATTCTGGGTGACGAGATATTCAAACGCTTTCCGTGGGCACATCACGACTGCGGCGGCTCAACCTTGGTGGCGATTCCCACTACCTTAGACCCTGTCGAAGCGCTAATGCGACGCACCTGGAGACCTACACTGAGCGTCACTGGCGCCGAAGGTTTCCCCTCGTTGCGAGACGCAGGCAACGTCTTGCGCCCTTACACGGCCTTCAAGCTCGCTTTGCGCTTACCGCCGCTCATTGAAGCGGCAGCAGCGGTTGCAGAGCTCAAAACCTTATTAGAAGACAACGCTCCGTATCAGGCCAAGGTCACCTTTGTGCCGCAAGGTGCTTCAACCGGCTGGAACGCCCCCACAATCGCCCCGTGGTTTGAACAGGCGTTGAATCAAGCGAGCCTAGCTCACTTTCAGGCACCCGTGGGTTACATCGGTCAAGGCGGTACGATCCCGTTGATGAGTCTTCTCAGCCAGGGCTTTCCGAAAGCGCAAATGATGGTGTGCGGTGTGCTTGGACCTAAATCTAATGCTCACGGCCCCAATGAATTTTTACACGTACCTTATGCTAAAAAATTAACCGCTGCTGTTGGGCAGATCATGGCGCAGATGCCTTAACGAGCCACACCACACTTTCACCAAAAAACTCTCAGAGACATCACCATGACAACCCCACAATCCTTAATCATCCGTAACGGCCTGATCGCCGACGGGACGGGCACCAAGCCCTACGTTGGTGACATCAAAATCGTCGATGGCATCATTGAACAAGTCGGTACAGTCACTGGCACTGCCACCGAAGAAATCGATGCTAAGGGGCTGCTCGTCACCCCAGGTTTTGTCGATATTCACACCCACTACGATGGCCAAGTGACCTGGAGCAATAAAGTTGCGTCATCATCGCAGCTAGGCGTCACTACGGTCGTGATGGGTAACTGTGGCATTGGTTTTGCACCATGCAACCCCGAGCATCGGCAAGTCATGATGAAACTCATGGAAGGTGTTGAAGATATCCCAGGCGTGGTGCTCGACGAGGGCTTGCCCTGGAACTGGCGTACCTTTCCAGAATATCTTGATGCGCTTGAGGCCCGTCAGTATGACGCTGATATTGCCACTCAGGTAGGTCATGCACCACTTCGCATTCATGTGATGGGTGATCGGGGCGCTGCGCGCGAAGTCGCAACCGAGGCAGACAGCCTTGAAATGGCACGCTTAGCCGCCGAGGCCGTGCAAGCAGGCGCATTAGGATTCACGACTTCACGCACGATTTTGCATAAAAGCAGTGATGGTCATCACACACCTACCCTTGGTGCAGCAGAGAGTGAACTCACAACAATTGCAAAGGGCTTGGGCGCGATTGGCCAAGGGGTCTTGCAGTTGGTATCAGACTTTGACGATACCGATAATGAATTCGCAATGCTGCGTCGTATCGTTGAAGCCTCAGGGCGCCCCCTCTCACTAACACTGTTGCAGCACGAGCATTTGCCACAGCGCTGGCGCCGCGTGATGGAGCACATGCACAATGCAACCGATGCCGGGTTACAAATGAAAGCTCAAGTTGGCGCGCGCCCCGTCGCGCTGTTGCTGAGTTTTTCACTGACCATTTGCCCGTTCTCACAATTACCATCCTACGAAGCGTTAGCAAAGTTACCTCTGGCTGAAAAACTCGAGCGCCTAAAAGACCCTGCCCTACGTGCCAAAATCGTGGCCGAAGAGCACACCGAAGCAATGTTTAAGCGTCGCGTCGCAAACTTTGAAAATCTATATCCACTTGGTGACCCACCAGAATACGAACCAAAACCTGAAGACAGCATTGCGGGCTTAGCAAAGCTTGCTGGTGTGAATCCAACCGAATACGCCTACGATTATTTGCTTCAAAATGAGGGTAAAGCCATTTTGTATCGCCCGCTCTATAACTACGCCGAGCAAAATCTTGATGTGCTGCGCGAAATGTTGCTTGATCGCGATACCGTGCCTGGCTTGAGCGATGGTGGCGCACATTATGGCTTTATCTGCGACGCAAGTTTCCCAACTTATCTGCTGACACACTGGGCACGTGATCGCTCACGAGGAGAAAAAATTCCTCTTGAAACCTTGGTGAAATGGCAAACGCACGACACCGCAGCCACAGTAGGTTTGAACGATCGAGGTCTGCTGCGCCCCGGCTACAAGGGCGACGTCAACGTGATCGACTTTGACAAACTCAAGCTTCACGCACCAAAAATCGTGCATGATCTGCCAGCAAATGGGCGTCGCTTAGGTCAAGTTGCCGAAGGCTATCGCGCCACGATCGTAGCCGGTGTGGTGACGTATCGCGATGGCGTCTCAACGGGTCATTTGCCTGGCAAACTGATTCGCGGCGCGCAAGTTGCGCAGACTGTCAAACAAGTCGCACAGGCGGTTGCCGCCTAGGCGATGTTAACCAGGCACTGAGGGCTGGTAGATGACGATGGGACTATGCACTGCGTGCCCAGTTCCATTGTTAAGACTTTTAATCACAACTAAACAAAAAATTGGAGACAATGATGGCGATATACGAATTACGCACTTACACGGTCACAGTCGGAAAAATGAGTGAAGTGGTCGCTCTGTACAAAGCAGAAGGCTGGCCAGCACTCTCAAAGCATCCCGCAAAGTTGTGCGGTTACTTTACGGGTGACATTGGCGCCCTGAATCAATTAGTGCACCTCTGGAAATTCGATGATGAGGCCGATCGCAGAAAGTTTTGGGATGGCGTCTATGGCGACCAAGCCTTTATGAATTTTGCCAAACAGTTGCGCCCGCTATTGCAGACGCAAGAAAACAAGTTAATGCTTGCGGCGCCATGGGGCCCGCAAGTTTGAACCCCTTCATTTAAACCGCGCACTCACGCTGCCAAAGGCACCAAAATCGGCAACGACAGCATCGCCGGGCTTGACTGGTACAGGCACCACGCAGGTGCCAGTCATGACGACATCACCCGCTTGTAAATACCGATCGTGGTCCACTAATTCGTTGGCCAGCCAGGTCAACGCGAGCCTTGGGTCGCCCAAGACGTTTGAGCCCTGCCCTTGCGCAACGGTTACACCGTTGCAGGTCACACTGACCTGATGGTCTTTTAAGTCAACGCTGCGCCAATCAGTAGTGACCTCTTGCCCAACGACAAAAAAGCAAGCGCAGGCAAACTCTGCGATCAACTGCGCCTCACCTGCTTTTGCAAAATCTTCAAACCGCGAGGCTGGCACTTCAATGGCGACGTGCAAGGCCTCAACGCATGCCATGACGTCTGACACACTTAACGGTGCACTGCCTGTGCGCTTGATATCTCGCCCGATACGGAAGGCAAATTCTGCTTCGGCCACTGCCATAAAATTACCGTCAAGAGACACTGTCGTCCCATCCGTTAAGCAGCGCGACTGCAATAATCGCCCCGCAAGCGGTCCGCTGACGCCAATATGCTTTTGTCCTGCCGCACTGGTGGCTGCGATTTTCCAGCCAATACCTGGTTCACCCACCGCCGTAAGCAATGCCGCCTGAACCTCATACCCCTCAGCGCGGTTGGCCGGACGACAGCTTGGGTCAAGCGCAATGAGGCGACCATGATCGCGAAAAGCCGGCAATAAAGCGGCAACGGCTTGCTGAATCTGTTTGGATTGCATAAAAATCCTACGCGTAAAAGTTAACAATACAAGCAAGCGAATAACGGTCAGAATAAGTCAATCTGCAAATATGTGCAAAATCTAGCGCGATGGAGTCGCTAGTTGACAGCCAAACGTCGAGTCGTCCGCAATATGAAGTAAAGTACCTTAAAAAGAGCATTCTAAAAAGACCCTCAGAGACATGACTGAACCTTACCAATTGACACTCGGCCAGATGGCCCAGGC
>CAMCII010000123.1 GCA_945874505.1 Bordetella parapertussis
GCCTTGGGTGCCTTAGTGTCGGGTTGGTTGCATGATCAGACTGGTGGCTACGCGACCAGCATTATTTTTTCGATGGTAAGTGTCGCCCTAGCGGTATCCCCATTTTGGGTGTCACGCGCCTTGCGAAAGTTTGGCTGATGCGTCGTACACAAGCGACTGCGCGGATGTGGTTTTTCTTGATTTTTTCTTGTGTTGTGAGATGATCGGCAGACGCTGTCACGATCAATATTCGTGATAACGGATCTGTCACCACTGTGACGAGCAATGTTCGTGATAACGGATTTGTCACCACTGTCGCGATCAATGTTCGTGATAACGCACCCGTCACGCAAGATCATCAAACGCGAGAGTTTGTCATGCAACGCTTCCTTAAATTACGGCCACAATCACTGAGCAAAAAAATCTTCGCTTTGTCGTCATGGCTAAGGGCGAGCTCCCTTTTGTTGATGTGCTTTAGCCTGCTGCTGTCGGGGGTTCAACCTGCGCTTGCTGGGTTGCTTGATGATCTGACGGATGGCCAGCACGTCTTGTTGATGCGCCACGCTGATGCGCCAGGTGTCGGCGACCCATCCGGCTACCGGCTTGACCAATGCTCGTCGCAACGTAATTTGGGTGAGGTGGGGCGGCAACAATCGGTATTAATCGGGCGCTGGCTAACCGCACAAGGTGTGAGGACTCCTAAAATTTTTAGTAGTGCCTGGTGTCGTTGTCAAGACACCGCACGGTTGTTGGCGCTGGGTACGGTCAGTGTCGAGTCTTCGTTGAACTCTTTTTTTGATGACATGAGTTTGGCGAATTCCCAAAACGCTGCCTTACAAAGATTCATCACAGCAAGCTTGAAGGAGCATCCGAAACAGCCCCTGATCCTCGTGACCCATCATGTCAATATCCAAGCCCTGACGGGGCGGGCTGTGTCAGTGGGTGATATGGTGCTAGTGCGTGTCAAACCTGATGGCAGCCACGTATCACACCAAGTGTTTCCTAGCCCTCGGCCGTAGCGCCCCCTTGATCGCAGCGATGACCGATTGTCGCAATACGCAAGCGTGCCCTGTCATTTAGGGGGTCTCAGCGACGCACTGTAAAATCCTATGTGCTCTTTCTTTGGGCCTACCCTGCGCCCCGTTGCTTAGTTCAAATGTGCTTTGATTGATTGCAAAATCCTGCCCTTGACACTCGCCATTTCGTTAAGAATTGTGTAGTGGTTGAGCGCGGGTAGGTTTTCAAAGATTCCTGGCGCTTTGGCATCGGCGCGGTACTGAGCAAACTCAATGGTTTGCGCTTGCATGGCTGGTAGCTCTGCCTCGCCTACAAACAGATCAAGTATCTTGCCGTTTAGTGCAGGTAATTTGATCGGTGAAAATCGAGTCGCGGTCGCTTCGTCTAAGCTCAGCTTTTCGTTAAGATAGCAATGCCGCATGGGCTCTAAATCAAAGATGCCGCTAATCGCTGTACCACCCAGTACGCAGGGTTCGTCAAGCGCCATTGCGGTCAGGTGACCGCCCGCCGACCAACCGCTGAGCCAAATGCCGGGATCGCTTGAACGACGCGCGGCAATTTTTTGACTGACCGCTCGCAAGCCCAAACGAATGTCTTGCACAATCTGATCCATTTTGGCTTCTGGCGCTAAGGTGTAACCCATCATCGCGACACTGATGCCCGCTTCAATGAAGGCGGGCACAATAAACGTGAAATCAGTTTTGGCCCTGTTTTGCCAAAAGCCGCCATGAATGAAGGCAACCACAGGGCTTTGATCACCCGCCGAAAAATAGTCATACGATTGGCGCGCACCACTGCCGTACGAGATATCCAAGTGCGAAGCGTGCGCGGCTCGAAACTCTTGACTACGCAGCGCCCAAGCGGCAAGAAGCTCAGCGCTGTTCGCCACTGCTTTTGAGTTGTTGTAGGCGTCATCGCGCTGTTCGCGGGTAAGATTCGTTGACATGTCTGTGCTCATGTAAGGTGTTTGGTCTGACGATACCTTGAGCCTGAGAGACGGTTCGCAAGGGTTCAGATCGTTGACGTTGTGCAAGCTTAACCTAGAATTTCTCGCTCAAAGCTAGCTTGATGCGTCTCAGAGGGCTCGGGCGTTTGAGAGGTGTCGAGCATCAAAACTAGTATAGTTGGTATGCCAAGTCTTTTTTTAAAGACGTCATTCATTCATTCATGATTTTCAGGATCCATCGCGTGACTGAACAAACGATTTATCTTCTCAAAGCGTTCTTTCTAGGCATTGTCGAAGGGCTGACTGAATTTTTGCCCATCTCAAGTACGGGGCACTTAATCCTGTTTGGGCACCTGATCGAATTTTCTTCAAACGAAGCCAAAGTTTTTGAGGTCGTGATCCAGCTGGGCTCGATACTTGCGGTGATGTGGATTTTTCGGGCGCGATTGGTTCAATTGATCGTGGGCACAGTACGACTCGATCCCGTTGAAGTCGCCTTCACGCGTAATTTACTCATCGCCTTTTTGCCGTCTGCCATCGTCGGGTTACTGTTCATCAAGGCAATTAAGGCTTTGTTTTTTCATCCGGGTGTTGTGGTGGTGACCTTGATTGTTGGTGGTTTAATTATGCTTTGGGTCGAGCGCAATCGGCCAGCTTCGGGTGTCGATCCGCGTGCAACTGCACTCACGCTCGAGCAGATCACTTGGCGGCAAGCGCTTGTAGTGGGCTTATGTCAGTGCCTAGCTATGGTGCCAGGTACCTCTCGCTCGGGTGCAACGATTATTGGTGGAATGCTATCTGGTATTCAGCGCAAAACTGCGACTGAGTTTTCGTTTTTTCTTGCGATGCCGACTATGTTAGCCGCTGCGGTCTATGACACCTATAAACACGCCAGCCTGCTTAGCCAACAAGACATGCTGGCGATCGCAGTGGGGTTCATCAGCGCTTTTTTTAGCGCCCTCTTTGTGGTGCGCGCCGTACTTGCCTTTGTATCGCGCCACACCTACCGCGTATTCGCGGTGTATCGCATTGTGCTGGGTGTGGTGGTGGGGGCGTGGCTATTTTTGGGGCGGTAGCGTATAGCGGTAAATCGCTGGCGTCGACAACTGCACATGCCGTATTTACGTTGACGTTTACCTACTCGAAATGATTATTCAGCAGTCACACCTGAGTCTTGAATAATTTTTTTCCATTTGTCGCTATCGCGCTTGATAAACTCAGCAAACTCTTCTGGCGTGTTTGACATAGGCACTAGCCCGATCTCTTGAAATCGTGTTCGCAAGGCGGGGTCTTGAATCGCTTCGTGGATGGCACGACTCAAGCGCTGGATAATCGGGGCTGGTGTGCCAGCCGGTGCCGAGATCCCATACCAATTCTGGATCTCAAAATCTTTCATACCTGCTTCAGTCATGGTGGGGACGTCTGGAAATAAAGCGAAGCGTTTGCTTGATGCTAAGGCAATCGCTTTCAGTCTACCCGCGCGGATATGACTCAGCCCACCGGGGATTGTCAAAAACTCTAACTGAGTGCGACCAGCTACTAAATCGATCACAGCTTGAGCACCGCCCTTGAACGGGATGTGGTTGATTCGCACGCCCGCTTGTAACCTGAAGAGTTCACCTGCCAAGTGATCGGCGCCACCGGTACCCGACGAGCCAAAAAACACCTTGTCAGGATTGGCCTTCAGATAGGCGATTAACTCAGCTAAATTATTGGCTGGTATTGAGGGGTGAATCGCCAAGATTAAAGGGGCATCGGCCATTAGCGAGACAGGTGTAAAGTCTTTTTGTGCGTTGAAGGCAAGATTTTTGTACAGGTGCGGATTAATCGCGATCGGACCTGCGTAGGCCATTAAAAAGGTATAGCCGTCAGGTGCAGCTTTGGCAACAAAGTCTGTGCCGATGTTACCGCCACCACCCGCCTTATTTTCAACCATCATGGTTTGACCCAAAGAGGTTGTTAACAGTTGCGCGATACTGCGTACCGTGATGTCTGAGGCGCCACCAGCAACGTAAGGCACGACAAATCTAACTGGCTTGGTTGGCCAAGCTTCTTTGACTTGCGCAGCCGCGGGCTGACTTAGCAGGGCAAGCCCACTAAAAATAAGAGTGACAAGGCGTGAGCAAAAATAGTGAGTGATGTGCATATTGTCTCGGTGATCTTTTTAGTTATTCAAGGGGTTCTAGGATCTACACAGCTGGGCACCTGCGCGCCTAAATTTGGGCACGCTTGTATCTGATACTTTGTGCGTGCTTGTATTTGATACGACTTTTGTGCGTGCTTGTATTTGATACGACTTTAGCAGGCGGCTTGACCTGCGTCTACAGGCTCGCCAATGAGCTAACTGCTGAGCAGGTGGCTTAAACTTTCTCTACAGGCTCACCGATGCGCAGACTGGCGGCTGTGGCCCGAGTCTAAGAGCGAATGATGCAGTAGGGTTTTTGAGGCCTGTGGCGCGCCGCCGCTTTGCGATTCACCCGATTTAGGAGTAACTTCCTGCAAGTTTAGAAATTATCTGCCTAAGGCCTGAGCGCACGAAGTAGATCAACACCCAAGGAAATCCAATGCGTTTATTTAGTTATCAAGACCAAAGCCAGCAAAAACGCGTGGGCTTATTGCGTGCTAAAGATTCAAGCGAGTTTATCGACCTTGCAGCAACTGATGCCAGTCTGCCCAAGACGCTACTCGAAGTGATCTCAACGGCGGGTGCAATGACGCGTATTGCTGAGTTGGCAAAAAGCTCAACCGCTTCGATTAAATCGATTCAGGGTATCAAGTTCATTCCTTTAGTCGATAATCCCACCAAAATCATCTGTCTGGGCTTGAACTACGCCGATCACGCTGCCGAGGGCGGACACGCTCGCCCAGAGTACCCAAGTTTCTTTATGCGCGGCCCGAGCTCAATGGTGGGTCACTTGCAGCCGATGATTCGCCCCAAGGTGTCTGACAAGTTTGACTATGAGGCCGAACTCGCCTTCGTGGTGGGTAAGCGCGCCAAGCATTTGACTGCGGCAAACGCGCTTGATTGTTTAGCCGGCTACAGCGCCTTTAATGACGGCAGCTTGCGCGACTATCAGCGCAAGTCAACGCAATGGACGATCGGTAAAAACTTTGATGCCACTGGTGGCTTTGGCCCCTGGCTGGTCACGCCTGACGAGTTGCCGCGTGCAGCCGATGGGCTGCGGATTCAGTCGCGACTCAATGGTCAGATCATGCAAGATGCCAACACCAAAAACTTTTTGTGGGGCATCGTTGAAACACTCGTGCTGATCACTGAGTGCATGACCTTAGAGCCGGGCGATGTCGTCATTACGGGTACACCGGCCGGTGTTGGCTACGCTAGAAAACCGCCCGTATTCATGAAGGCTGGCGATACGATCGGGATCGACATTGAAGGCGTAGGTGTGTTGACCAACCCGATTGCCGACGAATAGCTGAAAGATGTTCTTGGCCAACCAGATCGCTGCTCAAATTATTTGGTGTAAATGCGTCTACGAGCAGTATTGGCATGCCGTCGAGGTCACGTTGAGTCAGACGACATTTAGGCGGTCTGATTGGTTCAGATAACGGCCAGTGCAGCGACCGTTTTGAATGCGACAAAAAAACTCGACACCCGTAAAAGGTGTCGATTTTTTTGTTTGCAAGTGTCTGTAGGGAAAATAATCCCTCAAACAATCGCTAAGGGATCAACAGGTTTTACCGGCTTGCGCGGAAAACCTCGTTAAGCCAGCGAGGAGGTCAGACCACGCCTTGTTCGTAGAACTTGGCGATTTCCGCTTCTGAATAACCAACTTCGCCTAAGACTTCAGCGGTGTGCTCGCCCCATTGTGGCGCGGTGGTGACCACATCGGCCGGTGTACGACTGAGTATGGTTGGCAGCGTGATGAAGCCTTTTTCTTTGCCGTTTTTATCTTTCACCATTTTAGAAATGTGTGATTGCTTGATGTGCTCGTCAGCAAACATTTCCGGCACGTTGTAGACCGGGCCCGCAGGCACGCCTGCCTTGTTCAAGTTGTCGACCCAGTAGGCAACCGTTTGTGTGCGAAATACCTCATTGAGGGCTTTGTTGCACTTGACGCGGTTCACTGCGCGAGTTTTTTCGTTCGAAAAATCAGGGTCTGCCATCCAGTCAGGGCGCTTGGCGAGTTCGCATAAACGCACCCAGTTACCCTGGCCTGAAGCGCCAAGGTTAAAGACGCCATCGCTGGCTTCAAACAAGCCCATTGGGCTTGAGGTGGGGTGGTCATTGCCAGCCTGGCCCGCGACGTCACCTTCGTTGAGGTAGCGCGCTGCCTGAAAATCCATCATCGCAATTTGCGCGTGCAATAGCGAGGCATGTACCCATTGACCCTTGCCTGAACGCTCGCGCTCAAGCAGGGCAGTCAAAATGCCGATGCCGGCGTAGAGGCCTGCGCTCATGTCGGCAACGGCTAGGCCAGCACGCACAGGGCCCTGACCTGGGATGCCAGTCACTGACATTAAGCCGCCCATGCCCTGCATGATCTGGTCAAAGCCCGGGCGCGAGGCATAGGGGCCTTCTTGGCCGTAGCCAGAAATACTGGCCAAAATAATGCGCGGGTTCACTTTAGCCAGTGATTCGTAGTCAACGCCTAGTTTGTTTTTGATGTCTGGACGCCAGTTTTCAACCACGACGTCAGCAGTTTTGACCAAACGCATCATGATGTCTAGTGCGCCAGGTTTTTTAAGGTTCAACGTGATCGCCCGCTTGTTTCGGTTCAAGTTTTGAAAGTCGCCACCCTCGCGGTTAGCGGCAAACAT
Source organism: Bordetella parapertussis (assembly GCA_945874505.1). Taxonomy (GTDB): domain Bacteria; phylum Pseudomonadota; class Gammaproteobacteria; order Burkholderiales; family Burkholderiaceae_B; genus Zwartia; species Zwartia parapertussis_J. Next base: position 6,722 of record CAMCII010000123.1, read on the forward strand.
GCCTTCGTTAGGATCGACGCCCTTGGGTGGTTCGATGCGAATCACATCTGCGCCGAAGTCGGCCAGCAGGCGCACGCAATTTGGGCCCGCGCGCACGCGAGACATATCGAGAACTTTAAGGTTGGAGAGTGCTGAAGAGGCCTGAATTTTTGACATGATTTTCGATTTTGATTGAAAGGCAAAGGCGGTAGGACAGATTTTTCTGTGATTTTGAGTGTACTGCCCTCATTCGAGGTCTTTTATAGGTTGCTTTCGGTGTTTTTGCAAGTGATACTGCTAGACTAACGGCGATTAACAACGTCCAAAAAGGGGAATTTTCGTGGCAGAGTCAGGTACAGAGAAAAAAATCATCGTTGGCAGCATCATTGCGGAGAAAAAGGGCGCGATCGGTACCATCCTGATCTCGAACCCGAACAAAATGAATGCCATGTCAGTTCAGATGTGGACAGACTTGCCTAAAGCGATCCGGGCTTTTGACGCTGATCCTGAAGTCAGAGTGATTGTCATTGTGGGGCAAGGCGAAAAAGCCTTTGTTTCGGGCGCTGATATCTCTCAGTTTGATACCTTGCGCAGCTCGCCAGAAACTCAATTGGCTTACGAAGATGCGGTGTCAGATTCAATGAATGCGCCAGTCGAGTGTTCAAAGCCTGTGATCGCGCAGATTCGCGGCTTCTGTTTTGGTGGTGGCTTAGGCCTTGCAGCGGCCTGCGACATTCGAATTTGCACCGAAGACGCAACCTTCAGAATGCCTGCCGCGCGCTTAGGCTTGGGTTATGGCCACAAAGGTATCAACCGTTTTACTAACATCATTGGCTTGGCCAATGCGACTGATATTTTTGTGACGGCACGTCGCTTTGATGCCCACGATGCGTTGCGGATGGGGTTTGTGTCGCGCGTGTGCAAGGGTGACGAGATCGATGCCGTGATCGCTGAATACACCAAGCTGATCGCTGAAAACGCGCCCTTAACCGTGGCTGCCAGCAAGTTCAATATTCGCCAAGTGTGTGCTCAGCCAGACGAGCAAGACCTCAAGCGCGCTGTTGAAATGGTGAAAGCGTGTTTTGCCAGCGACGATTTCAAAGAAGGCCGTGCTGCGTTCTTAGAAAAGCGTCCTGCGCAATTCAAGGGTCGCTAAGCGTCAGACCCGCGGTTGCTCGGTGTTTTTTGTGAGTTGACGCGAGACGATTCAGCGCAAGGGTAGGGCGCCCCTTGTTCTAAATGTCAGGCCTGCATGCAGGCCTGTTCTTTGAGTAGCAGGGAGTCATCATCTGGGCTAACCCCCCATGCGCTTGAGACCTCCTGCGAACCCTTGCAAGAGACTCAGTCGCATCGCGTGCAGCGTCTTAGATCAGTGCGCGCGCTTCGGAAATTGCATCAGCAAAACAGACGCCCCAGTCTTGCCCGCGGTGATCTTGGGGGCTGGCTCAGTGGGGTCGACAAACAGCAAGGCTTGTTTGCCACCCAAGTGCTCATTGAGATGGCACTCACCACTCATCACCATCCAGTATTGACCGCGCCCTTCGCTTGGCGCTGGGCCAGTGATGTGTTGACCAGGCGCCGCATGGTAAAGCGTTGAGCCCAACCCGTCAGCCTCGAAGGGCACGACGGTTTGCTCAACAACGGCAGTGACGTTTTGGGGGCCGTCGGCTTCGCCCATTAACGCAGGAATTAAACCCAAGCCATGGCGGTAGTCTTTGGTACGTCCTTTCAGGCCTTCTTTGTAGTCGGGCATCCAACGCGCACCCGGATCCCAGCCATTGCGCAAGGTGTAGTACTCGACACCCGCTTCGGCCGCGTGGATCGGTGCGTAGGGAGTGAAACCCATGGCGTAGTGAACGGTCAGGCCCTCGATAGGCTTAATGCCGAACTTGCCACCACCGGCAACAAAGACCTGAAACTGATCGGCTTGGTGATAATGACCAGGGATCGACATATTGGCCGCTTGCTCGACCAAAAAAGCGATGGGTTCAAGCGGCGGTGGAAATGCTTCGGGCGCACGCGTTGGCAAGCCTGTGGCTTTACGTTCAACCGAGTTCACGCCAATACACGAAGACACGTGCGTGATCGTGCCATTGGGTAGTTTGTTGTAGTGACGGTTAGCGAGCGCGTGCTCGCGGGTGGAAAAGGATGGCATGTCGGACAATCCCTAAAAATGCGGTTGAATGATTTTATTTAACGGAATCTTACCTGTCTGGCGCGCCCCCTGTCGACCGAGACGGCAGTTTTTAGCGTGAAACAGGCGATTTCGCGTTAGACTTTACCCAAACACAGACGATGAACCCACGGAGACCCACCCTATGAAACTGCTTCGATCTATTGCGTTGACCAGTGCCTGTTTCTTGGCGCTATCGTTCTCGAATCTGACACAGGCTCAGGGCGCCTATCCTGATAAACCGATTTCGATTTGGATTGGGTTTCCGCCAGGAACCTCAACCGACTCTGTCGGCCGAATTTTGGCCGACAAGATGAGTAAAGATCTTGGTCAGCCGATCATCATTAAAAATAAGCCGGGCGTAGGGGGCACCCTAGCCCCCGCTGAGGTTGCTAAGTCGCAACCCGATGGCTACACCTTGCTATTGAGCGCGACTGCGCCCATGGGCACCGCAGCGCACTTGATGAAAAACCTGCCTTACGCGCCCTTGACGGATTTTGCGCCAATTGGCCAAACGTCGTGGTTGCCTTTTTTGCTGGTCAGCAACAAAACCAAAGGGCTTGATACGTTTGAAAAATATATCGC
>CAMCII010000124.1 GCA_945874505.1 Bordetella parapertussis
GCGTGGGTGGTTTTCTCCATCAAGGCGTAGTCGATCGAAATGCTGTCGGCTTTTTTGAATGTTGCCGCATCTAACTCAATTTGATATTGACCCGTGCCTTCAACACGACGCGAGGCTTGCAAGCTTTTTTCAACGGCATCTAACACTGCCGGCGCGTAACGCTTAAGCTCGGCCATCGCCGTTTCAGTGGTCATGCAAAACATGCCCGAGTTCCAGAGGTATTTACCGCTGGCGATATATTCTTGCGCGGTTTTGAGATCTGGTTTTTCGACGAAGCGTTTAACGGTATGGCCTTCGGATTCAATGTAGCCGTAGCCTGTTTCGGGGCCTTCGGGCTGAATGCCGAATGTCGTGACTTTGCCGGTTTCGGCAAGTTTGACGGCGGTTTGCACGGCTTCGGTAAACGCTTGCACATCAGCGATGAGGTGATCAGCCGTTAAAAACAGCATGACGGCTTTAGGGCCATACGTTTTGTGGACTGTGATGGCTGCAGCTGCGATTGCGGGCGCAGTGTTGCGGCCTTCAGACTCAAGGATGAAACCTAGCGGCATGGGGATGTCGCCCGTTTCACGATATTCGTCGGCTGTTTTAAAAAACAGATCTCGATTAGTGACGGTGAGCACTTCGACCACATCCGGCAAACCCTTTGCGCGTAAAAACGACTTTTGCAACAGGCTTTGGCCATCGGCCAAACGGATAAAAGGCTTGGGGTGCTGCTCGCGTGAAACCGGCCATAAACGTGTGCCGGCACCGCCAGAGAGAATCACGGGGATGAGTTGCATGCTGAACCGTCAGAATAAGTTTTTGGCATTATCGCATTGTGGAGGCTAAAAAGCCGGTTTTGGGGCGACGCGCGGGGTTATCTGCGTTGACGGTCACCGGTGTGCATGAATCGTTAATGCCGGTTATTTCAGACGCAAAGCGCCTTTTGCGGCAAAGAAGGCTGCGCACTTAACCCAGCAAATGCCTTTCAAGCCGACTGAATTGCCGTTTTACCAGCCCTTTAGGAAAGCAAAACACAGAACACAAAGAGCGCTAGTTATTGCTTAAACAGCGATTTTTGAAGCTGTTCGACGCTTTGCTGCCAAGTGTTGTATTTCAAACCAGTGCTCAGGGGGTGTTGCTTGGCCTCATATAAAGACAGCCAGGCTTTGATGCTTTGGGCCGTATCTTGAGCGGCCTCGGCGGCGGTTTGGCGCCCGGCCGGGCCACCAAAATAGTAGGCGGCATCGCCCGCCACTTCTCTAAACACGGGGATATCGCGCAGCAATAAAGGGATACCGTACTGGGCCGACTCGATCAAAGGCAGGCCAAAGCCCTCGCCCTCGCTGGCGGCGATCAGGCAGGTACTGGCTGCGTAGATTTTTTCAAGATACTCGTCGCTGATCCCTTTTAGCCAGAAGAGTTTTTTATTCAGCTCTGGGTGTTTGGCGAGGATGTCTGCAATTTCGGAGATGTTCCAGCCTACTTTGCCGACGATCAGTAAATTTATATTTTCGTTGGCTTGCCAGAGCAAGGTAAAAGCGTCAAGAATCTGGCGATAGCCTTTACGAGGTTCGAGAGTGCCCACCATCAAAAAAGTTGGGCGCTGACTAAAGGCCTGCAGCGCCTGCTCGGCGTCAGGGGGCAAGCCTTTTGAAGGGGAAGAATTGTTTAAATCTGCCCCTAAATGAAAAAAGGTGGTCTTAAACGTATCACTGACCGTGAGGCGGTTTTCAATGATCCAGGCTTGATAATCATCGGCCACGGCCTTTGAAATACAAATCGCGCCATCAAACTTAGTGAGCGCGCGCAACCATCTGACGTGAAATTCTTCAGTTGAAGGTGGAAAATACTTAGGGAACTGAATCGGCAACAAGTCATACACGACAAAGTAAACCTTGATGCCAGCGGCTCTGAGCTTAGTAAGGTAGTTTTGTTCTTTTAACGTATTGACTGCGGCGTAATCCAAACCCAAAAAGATGTCACCCGAACGAACTTGTATAGAAATTTCGGCACGGGACACTGACAGGGTGAGCGCGTCGCCGTTGTCGTGACTCATAGTCGCGGCTTTATAACCCACATACCGATCGCCATAGACTGCCTGAATTTCGAAACCAGGGGGCGGTTGCTTCAGCAATTGCAGCAAAATACTGCGCGTGACACGCTGGATACCGGTTTTGACGTCTTCAAGCACCAAAAAAGACACGTCAACAAATAAAACCTGATTACCACCTTCGCCGCGGTACTGCACATTACGCGGCTTAACCAGGTACCAATCAAACAAGGCGACTTGTATTTTGCGCAAGAAAACATCGATTGCTGGGTATTTGGCGCCGATTGCTTTTAACGCGACTTTAATAGGGCCCGTTGTGAGTGCACCGTATAAGCTCTTGAAAACCGACTTGATCATAGTTGTTGTGACTGAAAGTACTGCAAGCAAGCGGCTAGGAGCAGCGAGTCGTAATTTGGGCGAAAAAAAGACTGCTTGAATGCAGTTTGAGGCAATAAAACCGAGAAGCGCGCGCAAACGCCACAGAAGTATAATAACGCCTTTGAACGGCTAACTGGATACGAGCGTGGCGAATACAGGCGCAAACAAAACCGCGGTGATCACTGGCATCACCGGACAAGACGGGGCCTACTTAACCGAATTGCTGTTAGGCAAGGGTTATACGGTTTACGGCACTTATCGCCGCACCAGTTCAGTCAATTTTTGGCGGCTTGAAGAGCTTGGCGTTGAAAACCACCCCAATTTGCATCTGGTTGAATACGATTTAACCGACCTGTCTTCTAGTATTCGTTTGCTGCAAAACTCGGGTACCACTGAGGTGTACAACCTAGCCGCGCAAAGCTTCGTGGGGGTGTCGTTTGAACAACCCATCACCACCGCCGAAATCACAGGTATAGGCGCTGTCAATCTGCTTGAAGCGATTCGCATTGTGAATCCAAAGATCAGGTTTTATCAGGCCAGTACGTCTGAAATGTTTGGCAAAGTGCAGGCGATTCCGCAAATTGAATCGACTCCTTTCTATCCACGTAGCCCCTACGGCGTGGCCAAGCTGTATGCGCACTGGATGACCATCAATTACCGCGAAAGCTACAACATTTTTGCCACTAGCGGCATCTTGTTTAACCATGAGTCACCGCTGCGTGGTCGTGAGTTTGTGACCCGCAAAATTACCGATAGCGTAGCCAAGATCAAACTGGGCAAACTGCCCGTGCTTGAGCTGGGCAATATCGATGCCAAGCGCGACTGGGGTTATGCCAAAGATTACGTTGAAGGCATGTGGCGCATGCTGCAAGCGGCCGAGCCCGATACCTTTGTGCTGGGCACCAATCGCACCGAAACTGTGCGTGACTTTGTGACCATGGCGTTTAAAGCGACTGGGGTCGACATCGACTGGAAAGGTCAAGCTGAGCAAGAGCAAGGCTTTGATGCCAGCACGGGTAAAGTCTTGGTCAAGATTAACCCCAAGTTTTATCGGCCTGCCGAAGTTGAGCTGTTGATTGGTAACCCCGCAAAAGCCAAAGCCACACTCGGCTGGGAGCCAAAAACCACGCTCGAAGAGCTCTGTCGCATGATGGTGGTGGCAGATTTAGCGCGTAACGAGCGCGGCTTCTCGTTTTAAATGGCTGCTGAAGCTCGGATGAACGCAAGCAACAACAAACGCGTACTCGTCACCGGGCTGCAAGGGTTTACCGGCCTGCATTTGGCAGCCGAACTTGAAGCGCATGGCTACGAGGTATGGGGCTTGGGGGATATTGACCCCACTCGCCCCCGTTCGGTCAAAGCGAATCTTTTAGATATTGAATCATTGCGCGCGGCGGTATTGGCGGCGCAACCCCAATATGTTGTGCATTTGGCGGGCGTGGCGTTTGTCGGCCACGGTCAGCCTAAGGCGTTTTATGACGTCAACTTGGTAGGCACACGTAATTTGCTTGAGGCGCTTGAACCGCTAGCGGCGCAATTAAAGTGCGTGTTGTTAGCCAGCAGCGCCAACGTCTACGGCAACTTGCAAGGGGGGTTACTCAGCGAAGCCAACCCAGTCAACCCAGCAAACGATTACGCCGTCAGCAAACTCGCCATGGAATACATGGCAAAACTATGGTTGCCGAGGGTACCGGTGGTGATGGCGCGGCCGTTTAATTACACAGGCGTTGGTCAGTCTGAGAGCTTTTTGATCCCTAAAATCGTTTCGCACTTTGTACACAAACGACCCACGATTGAGCTCGGCAATATGGATGTCTGGCGCGAATTTAACGACGTGCGTGACATTGCCTTCGCCTATCGCAAACTCATCGAAGCCGCGCCGATTGGCGAAATAGTCAACGTCTGCTCAAGCAATCTTGTGTCTTTAAAAGAAGCGCTAGCGCTTGCTACAGAATTAACGGGGCATCTGATTGAACCCAAAGTCAATCCCTTGTTTGTTCGTAGTAACGAAGTTCTTAAGTTAGGGGGCGACGCCACACAGCTCAGGCGCTTTATTCCAGATTGGCAACCTCGCCGGCTGCGCGAGACGTTGGCCTGGATGCTCAGCGAGGCGACGTGATTCGGGTCGGCTTTGGCGTCACAGCTTTAGCCAAAGCACAGACGGGTGGTGCGCATGATGGCCTGAGTCATTACACCGCCGAGCTTTTAACGCGCTTTGATGTCAGACCTGAAGTAGTTTGTGCGCCATTTTCTTTTGGTGTCCCGTTACCCTCGAACTACCTTCGAGTGATTAGCCCTGACCACAACTCTCAGTCTTGCACCCTCAGCGCCTATCCGCGCGCGGCCGCGTGGTCTGCGCTAAGTGGGCGTCCGTTTACTGGCATTGGCCGACTTGAATCATCGGTCGATTTAATCCATGCCACCGACCATCACATTCCAAAATCCCTGTCGATTCCGGTGGTCGCCACCCTCATGGATGCAATCCCGCTGTCGCACCCAGAGTGGTCGAGTGGCTCTTTTCGCTCGATCAAAAACGCGCTATGGCTACGCGCCATTCAGTGGGCAGACCGAGTCATCACGATTTCACAGTATTCAAAAAGTGAATTAGTCACTTGGGCGGGAATACACCCGAACAAAATCGATGTGATTTCGCTGGGCGTAGATCGCCGCTGGTTTGGCGACGTCACCCCTGAGGTGTTTGCGCAAGTTCGGCACACTTATCGCCTGCCTGACTCATTTTTTATTTCGGTTGGTACCTTGCAACCCAGAAAGAATGTGAAGGCAACCATCGAAGCACACAGGTCGCTTACCGCAGCACAAAGGGCGCGATTTCCGTTAGTCATCCTGGGGCGCGCGGGGTGGAAATGTGAGGAGGTCGTGCAGATGATCGAGCAAGACACCGCGTCTGGAGCGATTCGCTGGCTACAGCAGGTTTCAGATCAAGATTTGCTGGCGATTCTTAAGCTTGCGCGTGGATTAGTGTTTCCCTCACTGGCTGAAGGCTTTGGCTTACCTGTGCTTGAGGCGTTTGCTGCAGAGGTTCCGGTAATCACTTCAAATACCTCGTCTTTACCTGAGGTTGCTGGCGATGCTGCTCTTTGTATATCGCCCACCGATATCGCTGCGATTACAGTCGGTATGCAGCAGCTCATCGAAGACGAAACCTTGCGCCAAAGCTTAAAACAAAAAGGGTTGCTTCGAGCCAAGCAGTTTAATTGGGATGCTTGCGCGTCTGACACCATCAAATGCTATCAGGCACTACTGGGCTCTAAGGGCCAACCTGCACCTTGAGTTTTGCAATGGGCATACCCCGTTCATGAAACCACACGTAACCTTCTTGAACCAACGAGAACTCAAGTGTGTATGTGCCTTCTTTTTCGGGCAAGTTAATCGACACCGGAATTTGATAAGGGATGGTAGGCTTAAGAATCGTTCGCAAATCTTGCCTACCCAACCAAGGCACCTTTGAACCGTGATCATCGCCTTCGACAAACCGCCAAGACAGCCGAACAGGGAAGGCGTTGGGCAAGGTGCTAAACGGGATGTTTGAAAAATTCGTAATAGTGACATCGCCGACAAAAAACTTACCCCTTACCACCCCACTGGGCCGCAACTGAACGTGTTTAACAATCTCGGCCTCAGAGCCAAAGTCACAGTTGATCTTAGGGACTGCGTTCGCATCGAACGGTAAAAGCTGGAGCACATCAAATTTAAAGTGTGCGCTGGAAGCAATCCCGATTTTCTTAAATCTTTCAATACCGATCGCCTCGATAGTCTCGTTCATTTTGGGCGAATCGTTGACAAAATATTGCGTGCGGCCAGCCGCCTGAACTCGACTGATCAATTGTTCACGCATGCAGTAGTTACCAAAATTAATCTTGGCCGTGTATTTTTGTTTTTGTAGATGGATCGCCCCACCCGAGTCATCCGCGTAAACAATACTGCGTGGTTCTAACAGTTGGCTTGGCACACTCAAACTTGCGTCGGCTGCGGCTATCGTGTGAAGCCGGTAAGCCGCCACCAGCAGTAATAACGCGAAGAATAGCGTCATGGCGCGACTCAAAAATTGTCGGTGTAAGACAATAGTGGGGCGCGTGACCGTCTTTGAATACAACAGCAAGGCCGCGCAAAGACTAAACACCGCCGTAGGCAGAAAATAATAGTCGATCGCCACCATTTTTGAACTGAGAAATACCAGATCTAAAATAAACACGACCACCAAAGACACCGTGATGTGTCGATGCGTACGCTCGTTGGGCCGAGACACAATCCAAGCAATCATCAAGGCGGCCAACGACAAAATAGATAAGGCAGCGGCACGATTTTCGATCAGGTAATAATTCAGGTTACGGGCTAAAAGCTCAATGCTCGCAAGATTAATTTTTTTATCGTATTCGTTATACGTCGAGTCGAATACCCCACCTGTATTGAGCCAGTTTGAGAGTAACAATGGCGACATTGAAACAGCGAAGGCACAGAGCCCGATCACAGGCACCGTGATACTAAATTGCTTCTGTTGAATAGCGTGGCAGATCTGAAAATAAACAATCGCTGCAATTGCCGGCAGAATAATGACTGAGGCAATTCGAACTGTTAATAAAAAACCTACCAACACGCCTAGCAATGCCGCAAGGGTCAGATTTTTTATCGTTGCAATATAACCAGTTTCTACCGCAAGGATAGAAATCCAAGCCAGTAGAAGGATGGTCAGCGGCACTGAATAACTCGGTACAAGAAACTGACTAACCGTTGCGAGCAACAAGCCCACGCTTGCCGTACTCACTAGAAAAACCGTGCCGTTTAACACGCGAAAGTTTGTATAGCCCCACCATGCAAGCACAGACAAAACAAGCAGCATGGTCAAATATTGAAGCTCTTTGCCGTGCGGCAAGAGTGATAGAAAAAAACCAGTGCCGGGCGGATACTGCAGGATGATCTTCTGATTCTCTGCTTTATAGTGATGGCAATGTGGGGCAATCATTTCTGCCCACCGCGAAGCTTGCGGATTGATGTGCTTAGCAATCTCGACTAAAAAAGTCGCGTTCTCAGCTTTTATCTCGGTTTGTAGTCCTTCACTTAGGCCTTTTGTTCTTAAGAGCTCGGCTTGTCTCAGATAGCCGTACGAGTCACAACCATAGGCGTATGCAAAGGGTAGTTTTGCCGAGAACTGAAACGCGAGCAGAACCCCCACAGCAGAGATCAGCAACGCTAACAGCCAAGATTTAAAGTTTGTACTGATCATATTGAGTTACGCCCGTGGGCGAAAGACCACATACTTGCGATACAAATAGACGGTAAAAAAACTGACTGCGACTGCAGCGAGCTTTGCCGCATTCATTTGTTGACCAACCACCAACACATAAAGCTTGACTGTTGCGTAAGTTGTCAGCGAACCGAGTAAGCCCGAACTCAGAAATAAAAGTGCTTCATAAACTTTGCGCGTTTTTAACCAACCGTTTGTAAAAATACGAGCTCGGATTAAAAAATACGCAACCACTAAGCCCGTTAAATAACCGGCGACCGCCGCTTGGGGCAATGTTAACCAATCCCGCTGCGCAATCAACCAGTAGGCGCCATAGTCGACACATAGTGCGATGACGCTAGCGCCGACATATTTGATGAACTCTAGGTTGGTTGCAGCTGACCAGCATCGCGCCAGGATATTTATTCTAGCCATGGAGCGCTCGTTTTTTTACGAACAAGCGTGTCAGAACCAGTAAGACGCTCACCGCACACCAAGCCGCGTAAAAAAGTCTTAACGGCTGCGCACCCGAAAATCCAACCACAAACTGTCTGAACACAGGGCTAAATTCTGGAACATACCAACACAGAAGCTCTAGCTGACTTTTATTTGCACCGCATATCGCTAAGTGATCATTGCCGTACAGGTAGCCTTGTACACAGACCCAACCGCTTAACAACAGCACTGCCGCAAACAGTAGTTTTAGCGACCAACCCAACTGCATCCGTATAAATGCGTAAGCAAGAATCATGGCTGCGGGAATCGAAGCGAACAGAAAAAAACGTGGCCCCCAAAATGCCCCGCCGTACCAGCCGTACCATTTTGAATAGGTCAAAACCAAGCCCAAGGTAAAGACCAAAAGCGTGTCGATCACAGCAATGAAGTCACCGTCTTTTTCACTTTGGGCGTGTATTTTGTGTCGTACAAAAATAGCAGAGGCAAAAAAGACTAAGCCTTTGCCAAAGGAAAATAAAATGGCCAACAAGCCAAAGACAAAGGGGTAGCTAAAGCCGGGCAATCCTGAATACGGCATCAAAGTTTTTTCAGCACGTTCACCTGCCTGCAAATATGCAGAGGGAAAGAGCGTGTGATATTTAAACCAGTTATCCGCGGCCATTAACAGAACGGGCAAAATCAAATAAAAAACGTAAGAAATTTTGCGCTTTCTGATCGCTAAGTAACAAAGCACCAAGGCCAGGGCCGGCATGGTCGCAGGCACCTGTGCGCCACCCAAGCCAAGTAAAACGACTGCCCAAACCTGTTTACCTTTAAGAAGACTTAACAGCCCCGCGGTAATCAACGAAACAGACAAGACTTCGCCATAGTAGTAACGCAAATGGTGGGGAAACATGGACGCCACGAGTAGCAGCAACACCACCCAAAAGCGCAGGTCTTTGCTGACCAAGCACCATATCGCCCCGCACAGCACTAAAAATACGCAGAAGTTGAAATAGGCAACAAATGCCTGACTAGCACCGAACACATCCCCCAAATAATAAAGAGGCAGTGAAAGAAGCATTTGGATCGACGAAAACTTATCCACAGGGCGGTCAAACTTGACCAAGTGCAGTAGATCTGAATAGCGCGCTGCGCCGTCCCCATCCACCACGGGGGACAATGAAATCACCAAAAGCAAGACGCCTAAGAACAACCAACCTAGTTGGATCAGCAATAAAACATTACCCTCGCTTGCGCTAGGGGCTCTTGTCAGAGGTCTGTCTTGATCACTGTTTGGCATTGGTATTTTTAATATTGATGATGAAACGGC
>CAMCII010000125.1 GCA_945874505.1 Bordetella parapertussis
TGGTTCAAGATCGAGTCCTTACAGCGTCTGACAGACCCACGGACCTGGAAAAAGGGCTCTGACATTGTCTTCAATTTTCAGGTGCTGTCGTTCGAACTCGAACTTACCGCAAAAAATACTTGGGATTTGTTTGGCAGAGTCCAAGGCACGCAGCGTGCACCTTATCAGGTACAGGCCAGACTTAAATTTAATGCCGACGGTCATGTCTTGTCTTGGGGCAGCACCTGTACCTGTCCAGTGCATTATGACTGCAAGCACGGTATGGGCATGTCGCTTTACGCCGCTTTTCACGGCCTTGAACTCTTACAAGCTAAACACCCTGAGGGCCTTGAGGCGCACGAGGAGCAGCGCTCAAAGCAATTCGAAGCGCAGCAAGCTTCACAATTGCAACGAAAAGCTGACTTAGAGGCACGGCAAGCCGAACGAAGTTTGTTGACTTGGCTTGATCAACTTGATCAAGTCAGCGAAGTCGAGCCCCGCACAAGCGCGGCTGATGTGGCGACTCGCCTGCGGGGCTCTCCCCACCGATCACCGCCTCAGTACCTGTATTTACTGCAGATCACTGAGCAGGCTACAGCCAAACCTAAACTCAGAGTCGACACCGTCTCCACCCATCTTAAACAAAATGGTCAGTGGGCAAAGACGCATGTTTTGAAATCGCTACCGATGGAGTATGAGGTAGCCGAACACGGTGGTACCCGCCTTGATACCGACATCATGCGATTGATCGCAGACAAACCCCATCTTCCAAACTATTATCGCGAGGCTGCTTCTGTTTCTGGCCAACCGAACGGCCGCCTAGGTGCCATGGGGCTGGAGCTGGCCGCCAGCACGGGCAGGCTACATTTAAGTGATAGCTCGCTTACACCGGGTATGACAGTGCGATGGGGCGAACCGCGCACGCTAAGCTGGGCGTGGCAAGAGTCACCCGCCACAGCATCAGGCGACAACACTTGGGTTTTAAAAGCAACTTTTGACGCTGACCATGCAACGACACTACTTTGTTTTAATAGCCCACCCTTGTATCTGGATGTAGAACAAGGCCTTTGCGGGCAGGTCGTTTCACAACAATTGTCTGGGGCACAAATTGAAACTCTGCTCAAGGCTCCGGCACTTAAAGCCTCGACCATAGAAAAACATCAAAGCGCTTTGGTCTCGCGCTTAGGCATCGTCCCCGCACCGCCGGCTTGGGTCGAAGTTAGGCAACTCAAAGGTCTCACACCTAAGCGCCTGTTACACCTTCGGCGCAAGACTGTGACGGGCTCGAGCATACAACCGATGATTGAGGCGCAGCTGACCTTTGACTATGCTGGACATCGGGGTTGGTGGGGGGATCAACCTACTACCGTGACCATCCAAACACAAGAGGAACGGCTGCTGCTTCATCGAGACGTATCCTTTGAAAACGAAACGCTCGACTTACTCTATTTTGAACTGAGTATAGATGTGAACCGCAGTGGCCTGTGCAGCCTTGCAGCTCACATGCCTCCCTCGCAATGGGCGGTTTGGCACGACCAACAGTTTTCAGACTTTACTGAGCTAGAGTTTGAAGTCTCTTGGGATGAAAACCTAAAGAACTGGGTGCACCACTCTGGGCAAATCGTCGCTGAAATGATTGCAAGCGATCCTGCAACTGAGGCTGAAGTCTCATCCGACTGGTTTGATCTATCGCTTGGCATTGAAATTGAGGGCGAGCGACGCAATATCTTGCCTTTTTTACCCTCTCTGCTAGCTGACGCCAGCCGCGCACTCAACGAACATGAAAAGGGGCTTGACGGCCTGCCACCTTTTATTTATCTGCCCGACGCTCAAAGCGGTGGCTACCTCAGAATCCCCACAGAGGCAATGAAGCCCTGGCTTGTCACCATGCTTGAATTTTTTACCGAGCGGCAAGCTACTTTTAGTGACGAGCACCTGAGGCTCTCTAGATTTGACGCGATGCATGTGAGCACGGTAGTTGGCCAAGAGGTCACGTGGCGCGGCGCACAAGCTCTGCGAACCCTGGCGCAAAAGTTAGGTCACAACGCACAACTGGATCTGGTTAGCGTGCCTGCGAGTGTTCAGGCTCAACTACGCCCCTATCAGCAAGATGGCTTGAACTGGTTACAGTTTTTAGGAAAACATGGTTTTGGCGGAATCTTGGCCGACGATATGGGCCTTGGAAAAACCTTGCAAACCCTTGTTCATATTCAAATAGAAAAAGATGCAGGCCGTTTAACGACCCCAGCACTGATTATCGTGCCGGTCAGTGTGTTGGGTAACTGGCAACGCGAAGCAAACAAATTTTGTCCGCAACTGCGTACCTTGATTGTTCACGGCAAAGAGCGTCACGAAGCGGCAAGCAACCTATCTGACCTTGACGTTGTGATCGCGCCATACTCACTCTTGCAGCGCGATCGCGAGCGTTGGCTGGCAACCACTTGGCATATCGTCGTGCTTGATGAGGCTCAAAATATTAAGAACTCAAATACACTCGCTGCGCAAGTGGTCAAAGAACTTAAAGCGCATCAACGACTCTGTTTGTCAGGTACGCCCATCGAAAATCATCTTGGTGAAATGTGGTCCTTGTTTCACTTTTTGATGCCGGGGTTTTTAGGCAGTCAAAAGCGGTTTGGTGAAATTTTTCGAAATCCAATCGAAAAGCAAAATAATGCTGAGCGCCTAAAAAGTTTGCGCAGTCGAATAACACCGTTTATGTTACGCCGAACGAAAGCACAAGTGGCTGGCGATCTACCAGCAAAAATTGAAACGACTGCGCGCATTGAGCTATCTGGCAAACAAGCGGATCTATATGAAACGATTCGCCTAACCACCGAAAAAGCGGTACGTGATGCGCTTGCCACGCAAGGTTTTTCTAAGTCTCGCGTCACCATACTCGATGCGTTATTAAAATTACGTCAAGTCTGTTGCGACCCGCGATTAGTACCTAGCCCTGCTGCAAAAAAAATCAATCAATCCGCTAAGCTGGCGCATTTGATGGATATCTTGCCAAACATGCTCGCTGAAGACCGACGCGTGCTGCTGTTTTCACAGTTTACGAGCATGCTGACTTTGATTGAAGCTGAGCTTGCCAAACACAACTTAAAATGGACAAAGCTTACCGGTAGTAGTCAACACCGTGACACAATCGTTGAACGCTTCACTAGCGGCGAGGTGCCGCTGTTTTTAATTAGCCTAAAAGCCGGTGGGGTTGGATTGAATCTACCTCAGGCCGACACGGTCATTCATTACGACCCGTGGTGGAACCCGGCCGTTGAAAATCAAGCCACCGATCGCGCACATCGCATCGGGCAAACCCAAAAGGTTTGGGTCATCAAGCTTGTTGCGCAAGGTACCATCGAAGATCGAATCTTGGCGATGCAAGAACGCAAAGCCGACTTAGCTGAAAGCCTTTATAGCGACGCAGTCGCGCGTAAACAACCACTATTTAGCGAGCAGGATCTCGCAGATTTGCTTAAGCCGTTAGGCGGTTAAAACTTAAGACATAGCCTGCACCGAGGGAATCACATCCCCCGACCACTCAAGTCGCAGTTTGCTGGCTTTGCGCACATCATTCACCAGTGCCGGTCTAAAGCAAACAAGGTTAGTACCCGCGGGCGCCCTGACGCTCGGAAAAATCAACCCCATAGAGCCCGCCTCTAGTAACTGACTCGCCAACAACTGCGACTCTTGATAACTTTGCGGTGACAAATATTTTTCTTTGTCTTCGAACGCTCTGAGGTCATGAAATGCAGCCGAAAAGTTTGAGAGATAAAGTTGATAACTGACACTATCGTAAAAATAATTGATCTCAGCGTACTCAACCGTTTTATGAAAAATGACTTCGGCCAATGCCGTGTCTTGCTCAAACGCACAATACCAAGCGCCTCGGTTGGGGCCGTTAAAACGACCACCGTTTGGATTAGGATAGGTATACGCTGCGTTAATGATCCTGAAATTAGGAATGCCAAAAACCAATTCATCGACGCCAATGCCACTGGCGAGCCCTAGCTCGGCTGACAAGCGCTGGTTAGTTGCATTATCGAGATCAAAGAGATCTTTTAGATGCGCTGGATTGTCTGAAATTTCTACCAAGACCGAATCTTGATCATCTGCGTAGCGCGAGGGGATCAACCGATGTAAGTCGTAGCGGCGGAGCAAGAATAAGGGAATAGTTGAATCTGCGATTGAGAGCATGTTTGAATCTGCGACTAAAGACCGCCGCGCCTTGAATCCAGCAAAGCCCTGACCTGTTGCATGGCGACGATCCCGCCTTGAGTCATCAACTCAAGCGGTGAATGCCCCGAAAAGAGCATATTGGTATTTGGCATTTTTACCCACCGATCAGCAAGCGGGTCACCGTATATAACGTGCAGAGCTTTATAGATACCAATCAAGTACGACACGCGCGTGATGCGATCGACATCCAAGGTCTTGCATGGGTTCTTTTTCATCTCGTAGTACGTGCTGCTTGAGACGGACCCCAGTAACTCTCTGGCTTCGTCATCCTTTAATTGCCACTTTTGTGCAATATTGAAAAACCCCTTTAAGGCTGAGGGCGACAGTCGTACGCGCTCTTCGCTCGACCGCAAATCGATCAAGGCTGCAGGTTCAAACCGGCTTTTTGGGTAAGCGAAAGCAGGGTTCACGATCTTTTCTCACATTGAGATGTAATTATGGAGTAATTTTACTTTCAAATTGGAGTTTATGAAAACTCAAAAATGCGACTTTTTATACCAAAATAAAAAAAAGTCGCGACTAATTGATAAAGTCCCTCATAAAAGTCGCAGTTTTACGTAAGAATCGACAACACTTAAAAAGCATAAGCACGACAATCAGGCTCACCCCCTGCGCCACTGAGCTAGGTAGACTCAAAAAAATCCTACCCCTACCTCTGCTCACCCTACTCAAATCCACCCACATGCCAACACCTAAAACCGCCACGCGCGAGCAGTGGCTTAAAGAAGCCATCCTGGCGCTCACACCGCTATTTAAAGAAAAAGGCTATGCCGTGCCCAAATGCCATGTTTCGTGCGGCTTTGCTAGCACCGACGTTAAACGTGGTCACATCGGCCAGTGCTGGAGCACCAAGGCCTCGGCAGACAAGGTCAATCAAATCTTTATCTCGCCTGGGCTCAGCGATAGCGTTGAGGTACTTGATACCCTGATGCATGAACTGGTGCATGCGGTGGATGACTGCCAAAACAAGCACGGGCCAATCTTCAAGAAGATGGCGCTTAAGCTTGGCTTGAAAGGCCCGATGCGTAGCGCCGGTGCTGGCCCCGAGCTTAAAGTCAAACTTGAGAAAATGGCAGCTAGCTTGGGCGCATACCCTCATGCCAAACTTAATGTCTCAAGAAAAGTCATTGACCGCCGTCCTCGCCCACGCGCAAAATGTTCAGAATGCGGGTTTACCGTGCCGATGCTGAAAGCCTTTATGCACTACGGGCCGCCTATCTGCCCGAAAGACAAGATCGACATGATCGCCATCGGCGACTGGGAGTGAGCGGATTGGGTATCAAAAAAGACGGGGCGCTGCAGTTTGATCGCATCGGCCTACCCTACATTTTTCGCAAAGTCATACGTAACACTCCCTAATAACGATTACTCACCTTCACCCGCCCCCTTCGGCAAATCAGCAAACCTCCGCTGCATCGTCTGGTTACCTCTTGTTAACTTCTTGATCGTCACGTCTTGGGCCTTATCGTTGGCCAGGCGCAAGTTGCGATTTGCGCCAGTCAACGCATCACGTGTTCTTTGTAGGTGAATAATAGATTTATCGATCTCATCGATCGCAGTATCAAATTGCCTTGAGGCCAGATCGTAATTTCTGGCGAACCCGGTTTTAAAACTTGCCAGCTCGTTTTCGAAGTTCGTAATATCAATGTTTTGCGCTTTAATTAATACAAGCTCTGACTTGTACTTAAGCGAGTTCAATGCCGCGTTACGCAGCAAGGTAATGATCGGAATAAAAAACTGTGGGCGCACCACATACATCTTTGGATACCGATGCGACACGTCGACGATCCCAGCGTTGTACAACTCACTATCAGGCTCAAGCAGTGACACCAACACCGCGTACTCGCAACCCTTCTCGTTGCGATCTTTATCAAGCTCTTTCAAAAAATCTTCGTTTTTACCTCTGTTTGCAGATTGATCACTCTCGTTTTTCATCTCAAACATAATCGAGACAATCTCAGTGCCGGCGTCGTCTTGATCCTTAAAGATGTAATCCCCCTTGCTACCGCTGCGCGCATTGTTATCTTTTTCAAAATACGCTTTCGGAAACGCCGTCGCCCGGATCAGATTGAACGCGGTCTCGCAATGCTGCTCAAGGGTTTCACCCACCATTTTGGTGGATAAGCGTGCCTTCATATCTTTGAGGCGCTCAATCGTATCTTCGCGATCTTTGATCTGCGTTTCGTACTTGTCTTTGAGGGCCTGTTCACCCTGTTGCTTAGCAAGTTCAATGCGCATCAGGTTGTTTTTGATCTCGTCGCGCTCTTGAGCCACCACACTGACGGCCTCGGTCAGCGCAAGCTTTTGCGTCACCTCAAGGCCATCAAGCTTGGCTTTTAGGCTTTGGATCTCAGAATCTTTGGCGGCGGCAGTTTTTTGCAACTCGCTGACAAGTTTGGCATCGGCAAGCTCAACTGAGGCTTGGTTTTCTAACTGCGCTTGCTTTAGCTTATTGGCGAGCTCATCGCGCTCTTTCTCGACACCGCTTAAGGCTTGCGCCAAAGCAAGCTGACGAGCCGCGTCGGCCGCCAAGAGCTTGGCGTTTAGCTCTTGGATCACAGCGTCTTTTGCAGCCTCGGCCCGATGTAACTCACTAGCCGCTTGCGATTTGGCCAATTCGACAGCATTTTGTTTGCCTTGCTCGGCTAGTTCAAGACGCTCGTGCAGTTGCTCGTTGAACTCGCTATCACGAACCTGTTTAACAATATCCGCATAGCCAGTTTCGTCAATTTTGAAGGCTTTTGCGCAGTGAGGGCAAATGATGTCATGCATGTTGGATTACCGCCTTTGCGATCGATATTTATATTGCGACAGTATGCCGCATTCAGTGGCTCACCTAGTGAGATTAGCCACTGCAGGCCATCGCCGCACCCGAGGTAACGACCGCCCTTTAGTTCATCTAACTTTTTCGTACAAAACCCTAGCTTTTCTTACAAAACACAGTTTTCTTATACTTTTTCGTACAAATATAAGATTCTCAGCACAATAATTATCCTTGTAATTTAAACACAGCATATTTAATATACTAGGATGTTCAAGCGCCTATCCTACGCCAAAATTGCCGAGCACCTTCAATGGAGCCCAGCTGTTGGCATCCTTGGGCCACGCCAGGTCGGCAAAACAACCTTGGCTAAGACCTTGGCCAGCGAATCAGGCAAATCTATCTATCTCGATTTAGACACCGCCCACGCCAGGGCTCAACTGGCCAATCCAACGGCATTTTTCGCTGTTAATCGTGATCGCCTGATTGTTCTGGACGAGATTCAAAATCAACCAGAGTTGCTCAGCGAACTACGCGGCGAAATCGATGCTGATCGCCGACCTGGTCGGTTTTTATTACTGGGCTCGGCCTCATTTAAATTGCTTAAGCAGTCACAATCCCTCGCCGGGCGGTTGTCTTTGGTGGGTATGTCGCCGTTAGTAGTAAGCGAGGTGTTTCAAACCTTTAACGACACGCAAACGCTATGGCTCAGGGGCGGGTTTCCGAATAGTTATCTGGCTAAAACGACCAATGCCTCGTGGGACTGGCGTGACGCACTGATACGACACTTCTTGAATACAGATTGCCGAGCTTGGGTATCGCGGTCGAACCGCAGTTGATGCATCGCTTTTGGCGCATGGTGGCGCATCTGCACGGCCAAATGTTTAATGCATCAGCGGTGGCAACGTCGTTGGGTATCTCTGCCCCGAGCACTGGGCGCTACCTAGACCATCTATGTGACGCGCTCATGGTTCGCAGGCTCGAGCCCTACTTTGTGAACCTTGGTAAGCGTTTGGTCAAAACTCCTAAGGTTTACGTGCGCGATAGCGGTTTGTTGCACAGCTTGCTTGGCATTCGCGACGTCAACGACCTGCTAGGGCACCCAAGCACTGGCGCCTCGTGGGAAGGCTTCGTCGTTGAACAAATCGCAGCGCACCTACCCACGGGCGCGACTATGTACTTTTACCGCACCGCAGCCGGCGCAGAACTCGACGTCGTAGTCGAATTGGGGTTACGAAAACTAGGTTTTGAAATTAAGTTTTCAAGCGCACCTAAAGTCACAAAAGGCTTTTGGCTGGCCTGCGAAGATGTCGGCGTCGATGTTGCCTATATCGTTGCGCCCGTGCAAATAGGTTGGCCGGTACAGGCAAAGGTCGAAGTGATCGGCGTCATGGATATTGCACAGCGCTTGGCGAAGCACTTTGATGTTTAACAAACAAACCAATTAACTCCAACCTTAAATCTATGGACCCACGCCTACTCGACGCGTTGCGCAACGCCCCTAGTCTCGACTTATATGAACTTAACCTGACCGTGCGTCAGATGCTCTCTGATCCGCAGCGCATTCTCGCTGTGCGCACTCAGCTGCATCTTGGATCGCGGGTGAGGTACTTTCATCATCAAACCCAAGTGCTCACGCCTGGTATCGTTGTCGAATTTCGGGCAACAGAAGTTGCGATTCAAGACGAAGCCACCCGGCAACAATGGTGGCTTCCTTACGCGGCAATTATTACTGACCCCGACGCGCACCCTTCACCGGCAGCTTCGGGGCCCAAGCCAGAAAAATCGAACGTTGATTTCAGAATCGGCGACACCGTTGGCTTTACCGACAAATATCTTAGAGAACATTTTGGTACCGTCGTGCGCGTGAACGAAAAAACTATTTCAATTGACAGTGATGGCGGACGATGGCGCGTATCGCCAAAACTATTACGTAAAATTATTGATCTTTGAGGCAACGTAGCCAGACCACCACTGGTTGTTAGAAGCGCGCCAAGTAGCCAACGCCGCCTGATCCCCTCTTAACTTGAGATGCTACCTCGAGCCTCGATGTCGCTCGAGTGCAACAGTCATGCGTTTGCCTCACGAGTTTTGGCTAAAGAGAATGTTAAATTCTTACCGCAATGATCTCAAAAACCTTACCTCATTGCCCCCATTAAGAAAACCTGATTCGCTTGTGGAGTGATTGCAATCAGCGCTTGCAGATGTTCTGCAAGCTGTTCAGGAGTCAATGAGGCATGCGTAGCGGCAACTACCAGCGCCTGATAAAGCTCACGCACCTCGTATTGATCAATTTCATAGCCATAACCAAGGCCAATCCATTTAAACGCGGCCAACCCTGACGCCAACGCAAATCCTGGGCGTTTTTCTGCATAATCTCTACAGG
>CAMCII010000126.1 GCA_945874505.1 Bordetella parapertussis
GCGGCACCGGTGTTTGTCGATGGGCAGCGCACGGTTACCCTGAAGGGCGATCACATTGCCGAAGAATTTCAAACGATTGTTCAAGAGTACGTCTCGCGTCGCTACGGTTCGCGAGCCATTCAAAGTTAAGACATGACCCAAGTTTTTTCAAAAGTCACCGCGATCCGCGGTATGAACGATGCCTTGCCCGGTGCTTCAGCGCGTTGGGAGCAGCTCGAAGGGCTGGTGCGCGAGTGGCTGCGCGCCTATGGTTATCGCAATATGCGCGCGCCGATTCTTGAGCATACTCGCCTGTTCACACGCGGCATTGGTGAAGTGACCGATATTGTCGAAAAAGAGATGTACACCTTTACCGATTCGCTGAACGGCGAGTCGTTGACCATGCGCCCCGAGTTCACCGCCGGGATGGTGCGTGCGGCAATCGAACACAATCTTTTGTACGACAGGCCACAACGCGTGTACGCCATGGGCCCAGTGTTTCGACACGAACGCCCGCAGCGCGGTCGTTACCGACAGTTTCATCAGATTGACGTTGAGGCTCTGGGCTTGGCGGGCCCCGATATCGATGCTGAATTGATTGTGATGGTGTCAAGGCTCTGGAAGTTGCTAGGTATCACTGATGTGCAGCTAGAGATTAATTCTTTGGGGCAGGGTGACGAACGTGCTGCACATCGTGCTGCACTGATTCAACACCTTGAACAACACAAAGATATTTTGGATGAAGATGGGCTGCGGCGGATGTACACCAACCCGTTGCGAGTGCTAGACACTAAAAACCCAGCCATGCAGGCGATGGCTAACTCGGCCCCGAAGCTGTTTGACTTTTTAGGCGAAACCTCGCGGGTCCATTTTGACGGGGTTTGCGCACGCTTGACTGACGCGGGTGTGCCCTATCGTTTAAACCCTCGGATGGTGCGTGGGCTTGATTATTACAACTTAACGGTTTTTGAGTGGGTGACTGACAAACTAGGTGCGCAGGCCACGGTGTGCGGTGGCGGGCGGTATGATGGCTTGATTGAGTTGTTGGGCGGCAAAGCTGCGCCAGCCGTTGGTTTTGCGATCGGCATGGAACGTCTGCTCGATCTTTGGGGGCAATATCAGCCCGAAGTTGCCTTGCCAGAGTGCGAGGTGTACGTGGTACA
Organism: Bordetella parapertussis; assembly: GCA_945874505.1. Classification (GTDB taxonomy): domain Bacteria; phylum Pseudomonadota; class Gammaproteobacteria; order Burkholderiales; family Burkholderiaceae_B; genus Zwartia; species Zwartia parapertussis_J. Next base: position 1,143 of record CAMCII010000126.1, read on the forward strand.
TCAAGGCGATGAGGCGCAGCGCCGTGCAGCCCTGTTGGCTGAGTCGCTGCGGGACGCGGGCCTGTCGGTGATTGTCCATGCGGGCGCTGCTAGCTTTAAGTCTCAGTTCAAGCGGGCAGATGCAAGTGCAGCGGCGATTGCGGTTATTCTTGGGGGTGACGAGTTGGCGGCCGGGGTCGCCTCGGTGAAGATGTTGCGCGCCGTCGCCCAACCCCCAGACGCGGCACAGTTTTCTGTCCCGCTCGATGATTTAGTGGCATTTTTGAAAGACAAGGTTAATTAAGCATGGCATACGATATCGACGAACAAGAACAACTCGACCAACTACGTGCGTGGTGGGCTAAATACGGCACGATGATTTTGACGGTGTTGGTGGTTGCCATGGCTGCGTTAGGCGGCTGGCGTGGCTGGCAATGGTATGAAACCAGCAAGTCTGTGCAGGCGCGTGGCTATTTTGAGGCGCTTGAAGAGGCCGGTCGTCAGCAGGGTGACGAATCGATTGCCCGGATCAACGCGGCGATGCAAACATTGCGCTCAGAGTTCGGTACAACCGATTATGCGGCGCGTGGTGCGTTAGTTGCGGCGTCAGCCTTAGCCTCGCGCAACGAACTACAAGCGGCGCGTTCGCAACTCGAATGGTTGGCTCAAACTAAAGACCCGACGCTGCTGCCGGTGGCAAAGCTGCGTCTGGCCGGCATCCTGCTTGAACAAAAAGAATTTGACGCTGCTTTGGTGCAACTGACTGATCCGCCTACGCCCTTTGTTGGGCTCTATGCAGATCGTAGGGGCGATGTGTTGGCAGCACAGGGCAAAGGGGCCGCTGCCCGCGAGGCCTGGGCGCAAGCGATTGAGGCGTTGGGCGTGGCGCATCCGTTAACCCCGGTCGTCAAGCTTAAGCTCGATGCGCTTGGTACTTGACTATGCTGGCCTTTTCTCAATCAATCACACTTAAACTTGATGCGCTCGGAGCCTAACGATGTCTTTATTGTTTAACGCCAAGTGGGTTCGTTTGGTCTGGTTATCGGCTTTGCTGTCGGCCCTGACGGGTTGCGCGCTGTGGTCCGGTGACGATGGTCGCTATAACCCGACGCCGTTAACTGAATACAAACCAGGGCTGTCGGTAAGTATCGGCTGGAAAGCGCAGATTGGTAGGGGTTCTGGAATCGGGTTTGTGCCAGAGGTGGTTGGTTCGATTGTGTATGCGGCCGCTGCGGATGGTTCAGTTGGCAAGTTTGACCTGGCTTCGGGTGCCCCAGTCTGGGTAGCCAAGGTGGATAAGAAATTATTGGCTGGTGTCGGTAGCGATGGCAAAACAACGGCCGTCGTGACCTCGGATGGCACGGTGGTAGCGTTTGACGATAGTGGGCAGATCAAATGGCGCACAAAAGCCTCAAGCGAAGTCACTGTGCCCCCAGTCGTTGGGCTGGGTGTGGTCGTGGTGCGCAGTGGCGACTACCGAGTCCAGGCGTTTAATGCTGAAACGGGTGAACGAATCTGGAGTGTGCAACGTCCGGGCCCAGCACTTGCCCTGCGTGCACCAGCGCGCATGCTGTTGCTTGAGGGCTTAGTGATCAGTGCGATCCCTGGGGGCAAACTCATTGCGATTAACGCCGTGTCGGGTGATGTGCAGTGGGAGGGTACGGTTGCACTGGCTAAAGGCTCAACTGACCTTGAACGTGTGAATGACGTGGTTGGCCTGCCTGCACTCTCAGGAACATTGTTATGTGCGGTGGCCTTTCAAGGGCGTGTGATCTGCTTTGATATTGCCGCAGGCGGACGTACCGTCTGGAGTAAAGATTTTTCAAGCTCAGTGGGCTTGGGTAGCGACTCGACGCAGCTGTATGTGCCAAATGAGCATGATGCGATTTCGGCATATGACCTGAAAAATGGTGGTGTAGCTTGGCGCCAAGATGCCTTGCGTAATCGCAAACTTACTAGCCCCGCGGTCTTGCCTGGTGCAGTTGCGGTGGGCGATCTTGCTGGCTTTGTGCATGTCTTATCACCCACTGATGGCCAGCTACTCGCTCGTATTCTCGTTGGGGGCGGTGCGATCAAAGCGCCGCTCGTCTCGACCCCGCAAGGTATTCTTGTGCAGTCGGGCGATGGCCTGCTTGTTTTAATTAGGTTGAACTAATTCGTGTCACTTAAACCTGTCGTCGCCCTGGTTGGACGTCCAAACGTTGGTAAATCAACGCTCTTTAATCGTCTAACCCGTTCGCGCGCGGCGCTAGTCGCTGACTTCTCTGGCTTGACGCGCGATCGCCATTACGGTGAAGGTCGTGTCGGAGACAAACCCTTCATTGTGGTGGATACCGGCGGTTTTGAGCCTGTTGCCAAAACGGGTATCTTGCACCAGATGGCGCGGCAGACTAAGCAGGCGATTGCAGAAGCCGACGTCGTCATTTTTTTGGTCGATGCGCGTGCAGGATTAAACGCACACGATCATGATATCGGCCGCTTGCTTCGTAAACTCGGTCAGCGCGCCGTCTTGTGCGTGAACAAAGCCGAAGGGATGGCTCACGGTAGTGCAATTGCAGAGTTTCACGAGCTTGGCTTGGGTCAGCCTTATGCGATTTCAGCTGCCCACGGCGATGGTATAGCTGATTTGATTGAGCAGGCCCTTGAGGGGCTTGGGCAAGAGCCCGAGCCTGAAGACTACGACGCCGATGACGTCGAGCCAAGCGCTGAGGCACTTAAAAGTGATTTTTTTGAACCCGTTGAGGTGGTCGATCATCGCATTAAGCTTGCGATTGTCGGGCGCCCAAACGTGGGTAAGTCAACGCTGATTAATACCTTGCTAGGTGAAGAGCGCGTGATTGCGTTTGATATGCCAGGTACCACGCGCGATGCAATTGAAATCGAGTTTGATCGTGGCGGCAAAAAATACACCCTGATCGACACGGCCGGTTTGCGTAAGCGCGGCAAAGTGTTTGAGGCGATTGAAAAATTCTCAGTGATTAAAACCTTGCAAGCCATCGAGGCAAGCAACGTGGTGTTGTTGATGATCGATGCACAACAAGAGGTCTCAGACCAAGATGCTCACATTGCCGGTTTTATTCTTGAAACGGGTCGGGCGCTGGTGGTAGCGATCAATAAATGGGATGGCCTCGATAGCGAGCAACGCGAGCGCATTCAACGTGAGTTTGATCGTAAGTTACGCTTTTTGTCGTTTGCGCGGCAGCACACGATTTCGGCGTTGCGCGGGCAGGGTGTCAACGCGGTGCTCAAGTCAGTGAACTTGGCGCACGCTGCGGCGTTTACTAAACTGTCGACGCCTCGCCTCACCCGCGAGTTGCAAGCGGCGGTCGAGCAGCAACCCCCACCACGCAGAGGCATTTTCAGGCCCAAAATGCGTTACGCGCACCAAGGCGGGCAAAATCCACCCCTCATTATTGTGCACGGTAATGCGCTTGATGCGATCTCTGATTCGTACCGTCGCTATCTTGAAGGTCGCTTTCGTGACGCGTTTGAGCTTGCTGGTACGCCGCTGCGTATTGAGTTCAAGTCGTCATTTAATCCTTACGCTGATAATAATTAAGCCCAATGAGTCGTTTCTGGAACAAACTGGTCGCCACCCTTGACCCCTACGTGCCGGGTGAGCAACCCCGCATCCAAAATCTTGTCAAGCTCAATACCAACGAGCATCCCTACGGCCCGTCACCAAAGGTGCTGGCCGCGATTGCGGCGCACACCAACGATAGCTTGCGTCTTTACCCTGATCCAACTGCCTTGGTATTGCGCCAGGCGCTTGCCAAGCGTTTTGCTTTGACACCCGAGCATGTGTTTGTGGGTAATGGGTCAGATGAGGTGCTGGGCCACGTGTTTCATGCCTTGCTTAAACAAGACGCTCCGGTGTGGTTTCCCGATATTACTTATAGCTTTTATCCGGTGTATTGCGGCTTGTATCAAATCAAGTTTCGCGCGATTCCCTTAGACGAGCACTTCAAGATTGCTGTTCAAGACTATTTGCCTGCTGCGACTGCTGCGACTGCTGCGACTGCTGCGACTGCTGCGACTGCTGCGACTGCTGGGGCAACAAGTGGTGCAGAGACCGCTAGCACAAGTCCTTCAGCCTCTGAGCGCGCCGGCGGGATCATTTTTCCAAATCCCAATGCGCCAACGGGTTGTGCCAACCCGCTGGCTGAGGTAGAGCGAATTGTCGCTGCCAACCCAGATATTGTGGTGGTGGTAGACGAAGCTTATGTCGATTTTGGTGCACAAACCGCTGCAGCCCTGATTGAAAAATATCCGAATCTGCTGGTGGTGCACACGCTGTCAAAATCACGTTCGCTCGCTGGGCTGCGTGTGGGTTACGCGCTCGGTCACCCAGATCTTATTCAGGGCTTAGATCGCGTCAAAAACAGTTTTAATTCGTATCCGCTCGATAATCTGGCTTTAGCCGGTGCCACGGCTGCAATTGAAGACGAAGCGTATTTTGAAACCAGTCGAAACGCTGTCATTCGTACCCGCGACGCGCTCACCGCTGGGCTGCAACACTTAGGTTTTGAAGTATTGCCCTCAACCGCCAATTTCGTATTTGCGCGGCACCCTGATTACAAAGGGGCCGACCTCGCAGCGGGTTTGCGGTCAAAAAATATTCTTGTCCGACACTTTAACAAGCCGCGCATTTCAGATTTTTTACGCATCACGGTCGGAACCGACGAACAGTGCGCGCAGTTGTTAAACGCCTGTCGTGAACTGGTAACTCAGTGAGTTGCATTCTCAGTTGACCGACTCGCAGTGGGCCAGTCGTAAGGTTGATGCCTGCTCAACTGACTAAATGACTAAATGACTAAATGACTAAATGACTGACGAGTGGTCTGTCATTGGGCTGCCTCAATCTTGATGACTGATGTTTGCTTCGCTTGCTGAATTGGTAATGATTTGTTTTTCACTCGTTTAATGACTGATGTTTGCTTCGCTTGCTGAATTGGTAACGAATTTTTTTTTACTCGTTTGAATCAAGCGCAACCAATTATTTCGACTTCGTTTGATAAATCGTAACCAAATGTTTTGCCCTTGCAGTTGGTGCGGGTAAAGCGCTAGCGAAGCCTTAGGAAACCCTGTAGAGTGGTGCTCTTGGATTGGAAAACATGCATATCTTTGCAAAAGCCCAATTCGTACACAGCAACATACGGAGCCTGCCAATGAGCAATAAAGGACAAACCCTGCAAGACCCATTTCTAAACGCTTTGCGTAAAGAACACATTCCTGTTTCCATTTATTTGGTAAACGGGATCAAACTTCAAGGCCAAGTTGAATCCTTTGATCAGTACGTTGTGTTACTTCGTAACACCGTAACTCAAATGGTTTACAAACACGCCATTTCAACTGTAGTTCCTGCTCGTGCGGTCACACTGCCCTCCGATGGCGCTGCCGAACTTGGCTCAGACGCGGCTGCCGAATAATCGGTTTGCGATATTTCAGTCTTTTTCACCCTTCGTTTTTTCAGCCCACAAGACATGCTTGCATGTCGTGTGGAGGTGACTTATGCGCGCACTAATCATCAGTGTTGATTTGGGTGCCCCAGATTATCTGGCGCACGCGCAAGAATTCGATATGCTGGCCAAGGGTGCGGGTGCGCAGGTGGTCGCAACATTAGTTGCGCGTCGCCAGCGCCCTGACGCCGCCTATTTCATTGGTTCGGGCAAGGTGCAAGAAGGTGTTTTACTTGCACAAGAGCTCGAGGCTGAGGTCATTTTATTTGATCAGCCGTTGTCGCCCGCGCAACAGCGTAATCTCGAGCGTCAGTTCAATTTGCGCGTGGTCGATCGCGTTGCTTTGATTTTGGATATTTTTGCGCTACGCGCCAAAAGCCATGAAGGCAAGTTACAGGTTGAGCTGGCACAGTTGCAGCACCTTTCAACGCGACTGACGCGCATGTGGTCTCACCTTGAGCGCCAACGCGGTGGTATCGGCATGCGCGGCCCCGGTGAGTCTCAGCTTGAAATGGATCGCCGCATGATCGGCGCAAAAGTCCGCTTGCTACGCGAACGTCTTGAACGCGTGCAGCGTCAACGCACCACGCAGCGTCGCTCAAGGGTGCGCGGCGGCACCCTGTCGGTGTCGTTGGTGGGGTATACCAACGCGGGTAAATCAACTCTGTTTAATGCGATGACCCGCGCCGGCGCCTTTGCGGCAGATCAGCTGTTCGCAACCCTCGACACCACGACACGCCGTGTGTGGATAGAGGGTGCGGGCCAGATTACCCTTTCAGACACTGTGGGTTTTATTCGTGACTTACCGCTTACACTCATCGCTGCGTTTCGGGCAACGCTCGAAGAAGCGATTCAAGCCGATCTTTTGCTGCATGTGGTTGACGCGGCCAGCCCCCAGCGCGACGAACAAATCGCCGAGGTGGATAAGGTGTTGGTTGACATTGGTGCAGCCGATATCCCGCGCGTTATGGTTTATAACAAGATCGATTTGGCAGGACTCGACCCGCGCGTTGAGTCCGACCCGCATGGTACGATTTGCAGAGTATTTTTAAGTGCCCAGCAACGACTGGGATTAGATGGTTTACGTAGTGCAATCAGTCAGTTTGCTTTAAATCTGGAAAATAATGCGACTTCTCTCCAAAATATTCAATCTCAATGATCCCGGTTGGGGTCGTGGGCAAGGCGGCAATGGCTCAGAGCCGCCTAAGCGCCCGCCTCAAGGTAACGGCCCACCTGATCTCGATCAGGTCTGGCGCGATTTTAACAATCGCTTAGGGTCTTTGTTTGGTCGCGGTAACGGTGGCGGCTCGCGCCCCAATCCCACACCAGGCATGGGTGGCCCCACGCCGCGCCAGTCAAAGATTGGTTTAAGTGTCCTTGCGCTAGGTGCGGTGGTCTTGTGGCTGGGTAGCGGATTTTTTATCGTGCAAGAGGGTCAGGTTGCCGTCTTGACGCAGTTCGGTAAATACAAAAGCACCGCGCAAGCTGGTTTTCAATGGCGTATCCCGGCCCCGATTCAAGGGCACGAGATGGTCAATATCTCTCAATTACGTACCTTTGAAGTCGGTTTTCGTGGCAATGCTCGTAACCGTGTGCTGCCTGAAGCGTTGATGTTGACTGAAGACGAAAACATCGTTGATGTGCAGTTTGTCGTGCAATATCGCCTGCGTGCCGATGGTGCCCCAGATTACATCTTCAAAACCAAAGACCCAGACGAGTCTGTACGGCAAACTTCACAGGCTGCTATGCGTGAAGTGGTCGGTAAAAAGCCAATGGATAAAGTGTTGTACGAAGAGCGTGCTGCCATCGCTGTTGATGTGCAAAAACTGATGCAGCAGATTCTCGATCGTTACAAAACCGGTATTCAGGTCAGTAGCGTTGCGATTCAAAACGTTCAACCTCCAGAGCAAGTGCAGGCAGCCTTTGATGACGCGGTAAAAGCTGGACAAGACTTAGATCGTCAAAAAAATGAAGGACAGGCCTACAGTAACCAGATCGTGCCAATGGCTGCCGGGCAAGCGTCGCGCATGCTTGAGCAAGCCGAAGGTTATCGTGCACGGGTCGTGGGTACCGCCACGGGTGATGCTGCGCGATTTGGCAGCGTCTTGGCTGAATACAACAAGGCGCCCGATGTGATTCGCGAACGGATGTATCTTGAAACCATGCAACAAATGTTTGCTAATGCCAGCAAGGTGCTGATTGACACCAAGGGCTCAAACAATATGTTGTATTTACCACTCGATAAAATCACCCAGCAAGCGGCGCAAGATCCTTCTCGTGCTGCCTCGGGCTCGCCCATGTCTACGGGGGTGCCTGTGATACCTCCGATGCCATTGCCTGGTGCGACAACGCCCGCACGCCCCGCGGCGTCCGGTTCACCTAACTCACTGACGCGCGATCGCGGCAGTCGCTAAGCAGAGGACAGAGCATGAAAGGATTATTTCCCCTGTTGATCGCATTGATCATCGGCCTCATTGCATTGTCTTCTTCGGTGTTTATCGTGCGCGAGCGCGATTATGCAGTTGTGTTTGCTTTGGGTGAAGTCAAAAAAGTTGTCTCTGAGCCTGGTTTGTATTTCAAACTACCACCTCCGTTGCAAAATGTCGTCACGCTTGATCGGCGCTTGTTAACGATTGATGCGCAAGATGCCGAGCGTATTCAAACGTCTGAAAAGAAGAATCTGTTGATTGATTCGTTCGTCAAGTGGCGCATCGCTGATCCTAAGCTTTATTACGTGACCTTTGGTGGTAACGAACGCGC
>CAMCII010000127.1 GCA_945874505.1 Bordetella parapertussis
CAGTGGGTAGACGGCGTATGTCCAGGCTCGCCCAACATCAGTACAGACATCACGATGACCGAGGGCACGGTGAAGTTTCGTGTCTCGGGTAAGGCCGTGGGCTCTTGTGGCGAGTTTGACGTGTTTCGTTTGGCCTTCTCGCAACAAGAATTTGGCGCACGCGTGCTGCGTTCCTTGTGGCAAGAGTTGGGTGGGGTCATTACCGGGCCGATTCGCAGCGGCACGATTCCAGCTGGAGCGATCGTCGTAGCCTCGCATCAGTCACCTCCTCTCTCTGAGGTGATTCGCCTAATCAACAAACGCAGTAATAATGTAATGACGCGGGTGTTATTGCTGACGCTAGGTGCTGAAGCTGGCCGTCGTCCGGCGACCGTCGCTGGTAGTGTGCAAGTCGCCCAAGAGGTCTTGGCGCGGCAAGGCCTCCCCATGAAGGGGATGGTGCTCGATAACGGTTCTGGCTTGTCGCGTAACGGCGTGGTGTCAGCCGAAAGCTTGGCGCAGATGCTACAAAAGGCGTGGGCTTCAAATGTGATGCCTGAGTATGTCGCGTCATTGTCAATTCTTGGCTCGGACGGCACGACGCGTAATCGTTTGCGCGATCCGGCGACAAAAGCCATGGCGCATCTTAAAACCGGTGCCCTGCGTGATGTGCGTTCTGTGGCGGGTTACGTGTGGGGTGCAAGCGGTAAGCGCTATGTGGTGATTAGCATGGTGAATCACGAGCGTGCCCACGAGGCGCGCTCGTTTGAAAATGCGTTGATCGCCTGGTTGACTGCGCGATGAGGCCAGCTAGTCACTTGACCGATGGTGTGATGCAGCGCAAACTATCCAGTCGGCCAGTGACTCGGTGAAGGGCAAAGATATGTGGCGCTCTTGCAAAGTATGGATGCTCTTGGTGTCGCTTGGAGCTTGCACCAGTGCGCAAGCAAACCTCTGTGAAGCCCGTTTTTTTCATAACGGTGGAGTGATTGAGATTGGTGGCTCGGGCATGTTGAATGTCTCGGCTAAATTGACCTTCAGTCAGGTGAACAAAACCTCAGCTACGGTCTGTCAGGCGCAGGTCAATGGGTTTGCCAAATATGCGCTGATGAGTTTTTTAAGTGGTGCGAACGACATCCACCATGTGTTGAGTGTCAGTGGTAATCAAACTCGCGTGGCCAACGCTCGCCCCGGCAAGGCGGCGGCTTCGGCAACCTTTGATGTGCAATTGCTTGGGCTGTTTGGTTTTGGAGCGCCGATTCAGGGCGCTGGGCAAAAGTTTGCCGCTCAGTCTTACACCTTAGCAGTGGGTGATCCAAAGCGCGGCCCAACCACGCCAGTTGGCGTGCGTATGGGTGAAAAAACCGTAGGCGCGCAGCAGTCTATTCAGACCGCAGTTGGTAAGTTGCAATGTTGGCCCGTGCGCTATCCCCGCAGCACAGATACGACAAACGCCCAGGTGCAGGGCATGGTGCTACAGATCCCGTCGATCCAATCCCAGGTGACCGATTGGTTTTGTCCGTCGACGAATCTTGTGATGAAGCAAGAGATCGAGCATTCGGGTCAAAAATCAGTGATTGAGGTGAAGGTGTTGCGTTAGCTTGGCTGCACCACTCAAAGCCCCAGATCACCCCAAATCGCATCCACCCGCGTCTTGGTGGCGGCATCCATCGTAATCGGCGTGCCCCATTCGCGCTGGGTCTCGCCTGGCCATTTGTTGGAGGCATCGAGTCCCATTTTGCCGCCGAGTCCTGACACCGGTGACGCAAAATCCAGATAATCAATTGGGGTGTTTTCAACAAGCAGTGTGTCACGCACGGGATCCATGCGAGTGGTCATTGCCCAGACGACTTCTTTCCAGTCGCGCGGGTTGATGTCTTGATCGACGACGACGATAAATTTTGTGTACATAAACTGGCGCAAAATACTCCACAAGCCAAACATCACTCGCTTGGCGTGGCCCGGGTATTGTTTGCGAATCGAGACCACGGCTAAACGATAGCTACAGCCTTCGGGAGGTAGATAAAAATCGACGATCTCGGGTAGCTGGCGACGCAAGATCGGCACGAAGACTTCATTGAGTGCAACACCCAGTACGGCAGGTTCATCGGGCGGTTTGCCCGTATAGGTAGTGTGATAAATCGGGTTGCGACGCATCGTGATTCGCTCAACGGTAAAGACCGGAAACCAGTCTTGCTCGTTGTAGTAGCCAGTGTGGTCGCCGTAGGGCCCTTCTAGCGCCAATTCATAGTCAGAGGCACGCGGCGGGCTCACGCCTTGGGGGATTACAGGTTGAATGGCGCGCGGATCTGAATTAGGCAGCAAGTACCCTTCAAGCACGATCTCGGCGGTCGCCGGAACCGACAGCTCGCTGCCAATTGCCTTGGTGACTTCAGTGCGTGCGCCGCGTAGCAAACCTGCGAATTGATACTCAGACAAACTATCCGGCACGGGCGTGACCGCACCTAACGTGGTGGCTGGGTCAGCACCCAAAGCCACCGCGATGGGGAAAGGTGTGCCCGGATGTGCCAGCGCGTGGTCTCTGAAATCAAGCGCACCCCCACGGTGCGACAACCAACGCATGATGAGTTTATTGCGGCCAATCACTTGTTGGCGATAAATGCCTAAATTTTGTCGACGGGCGTTGGGGCCTCGGGTAATCACCAAACCCCAGGTGAGCAAGGGGGCGACGTCACCAGGCCAGCAGGTTTGGATTGGCAGTTTGGCAAGATCGACATCGTTGCCCTCCCAGACGATCTCTTGGCACGGCGCGCCGCGAACAGTTTTCGGGCTCATGTCCCACAGTGCGGCTTTCAGCATCGAGACTTTAGCCAGCGCATCCCGAAAACCTTTTGGGGCCTCGGGTTCGCGCAACGAGGCGAGCAGCTCACCGATTTCGCGCAAGGCGCTTACGTTTTCGGCTCCCATCCCACGGGCTACCCTGGCTGGTGTGCCGAACAAATTTGCCAAGACGGGCATCGAGGCGGGTTTGCCGTTGTGAATGGCCCGTTCAAAGAGCAGGGCTGGGCCCTCAGATTTAAGGACACGATCTGCAATCTCGGTCATTTCAAGCGAGGTGGAGACTGGTTGACCGATGCGCTTGAGTTCGCCCGAGCGCTCAAGCTGTGCAATAAAATCTCTTAAGTCTTTGTATTTCAAGGTCTTGATCCGCCAAAACGGTTACAGTTCTACGATGCACACAAGGTTAACACCCGTCACGCTTACCCTCGGGGTGAAGCAATCTTGACCCTACAGCGCTTGAACCTTTTTAGTCGTCAGGTCGCCGTACGTTCTGAGGCTCGAACATGATGACTATCACCCCTGCCTGGGTTGTGACACAACAACTGGTGAGCGGGCTCTACCGTAATCTGGCAGAGTTTGTGCGAACTTGCGCGATCTACCTTGGGATTTCAGTACTGGTGGCTGGCACAATGGTGCTGACGATGCCCACGCTGCGCGGGCAGGCCCTGCAAATTCATTCGGCACTACTTTATGCCCTCGTGCCCGACGCCTTGATTCCGTTGGCAACGACAAACACAAGCGCACCCATTGGTACGATCGTTGCTGCCGTTGATTTAGAGCCGATACGGGGTGAAACCTTGCCGCCCTCGGCAGCGGTGCGCTCGCCCCCCGTGGTCGCGTCAACAACTCCAAGCGCAACGTCGCGGGCAGATCTCGCGATCCCGATTAGTTCGTCGCTGCCTAGCTCGGCTGAGCAAAACAGCGCAGTAACCAATACAACGTCGACCTCAGCGGCGGAAGCGCCACAAGCACCGGTCGCAACCACCAAGACCCCCTTGGCAACAGTGCAGCATGAGTTAGCTGTGGCGGCACAAGCTCCTGCGTCAGACAGCGGCGCGAATCTGGCACAGGTGTTGCAGCGTCATGCCTTAAGTCAAAATCAGCAAGACGCTTTAATCAAATACTTGTCTCGTAAGTATTTGGTCGCAAACCAAGCCGCCCAAATGTTTGTTGAAACCGCCTATGTGGTGGGTGATGAGTTAAAAGTCGATCCACTGTTGCTGCTAGCGATCATTGCCACAGAGTCGCGTTTTAATCCGTATGCTGGCGGTCAGGTCGGCGGCCCAACTGGGCTGATGCAGATCATGATGAGCGTCCATCGTGATAAATTTACCAAGCTTGGACGCGGCGAAACGATGGTGTTTAATCCGGTCGCTAATATTCGCGTTGGTGCATTTATTTTGGCGTATTGCATACGCACACGGGGCTCGGTTGCAGGTGGGTTGCTTTGCTATTGCGGCGCGAGCGGCCCGAACGCCGACGGCGGCTATACAGAAAAAGTGCTGTCTGAACGACGCCGTTTGGCGCTCGCGGGCTCGATCGCGCTCAAAGACTGAGCGTTAGCCTAAAAACGCCTTCATGCGATGGATCGCCTCTTGCAGGCGTTCAATCCCGGTGGTGTACGCAAAGCGCATGGTGTGTGCCGCATGTGCGGGCCCAAAGTCTAAACCTGCGACTGCGGCGACGCGCGCGCCATTTAACAGTGCCGCCGAAAAAGCGCTACTGTCTGGCGAATGCGCTGAAATGTCGCCGTAGACATAAAACGCTCCGTCGGGCGTCACGGGGACATCAATGTTTAAGGCTTTCAGGGCCGGCACCAGATAATCACGACGTTGCCTGAAGGCTTCGCGACGCTGCTCAAAGAGGGCTAAGGCGTCGGGGCTAAAGCACGCGATGGCGCCGTGTTGGGCGAGTGTGGGTGCACAAATTGCTAAGCTCGCTGCCATTTTTTCAATTGGTTCAACCATATGAGAGGGCACAATCATCCAGCCCAGGCGCCAGCCCGTCATGTTGAAGTACTTTGAAAAGCTATTCAAGATAATCAGGTTGTCGTCGATGGCGAGTGCAGACTGACGCTTACCGTCGTATGACAAGCTTAGATAGATTTCATCCATCATCACAAAGCCGTTTCGTGCATGCACTTGTTGAATCAAGCGGGTGAGGGCGTCACGAGGGATCGAGGTGCCGGTGGGGTTGCTTGGTGAGGCGATCAACACACCGCGTGTCGCTGGCCCCCAATGTTGCTCGATGTCGGTATCTGAGAGTTGAAAGCGGTTAGCGATGGTGGTGGGAATGAGTTTTGTGGTGCCGCCGGCCGCACCAACAAAATTGCGATTGGGCGGGTAGCAGGGGTCGGGCATCAAGACTTCATCGCCGGGGTTGACCAGTGCCATCGCAGCCAGCAACAGTGCGCCGCTCGCACCAGAGGTTACGATGACTCGATTCGGGTCGACTTTGGCGCCCAGCTGGTTGGTGTAGAACCCAGCGATCGCTTCTCTGAGTTCGGGCAGGCCAGCAGGGGGCGAATAGCCACTTTTGCCAGACTGTGCGGCGAGTTGCATGGCTTGGATCACCTGCGGGGCTGCGGTAAAGTCGGGTTCTCCGACGCCAAGGCTGATAATGTCGATGCCACTGCGTTGTAAAGCCGTGGCTTGTTTAAAAAGTTCGACCGCGTGAAAGGTCACGGTATCGGCGGTACGTGCTGCAAGAACTGTCATGATGACCTATCTCTCTGTAAGAGGCTGAATTGTAGTGGTTACGCCAACATCCAGACGTGCTTTTTTAATGGGGCGCCGCACAGCGGCCACGCCTTTTGAGCAATTTTGCGCTCGCCTTGAGCGGACATGTCTAGGGAGCGTGCGCGCAGCGCCTTCAAACGCGCACTCTGCCCAGGCGCCGCAGGCTTGGCTGAAGCCGGTTCGCCTCGAGGATGTCGCGCATGCGCGCGCCTTGTGTCAAGAGTATCGCGTGGCACTGATGCTAGAGGGGGGCGAACCCCCCAATGCTCGCACACAAGCGACGCTTTGGGTGTCGCCCCAGCCCGCCGGGGCGACGTTATCCCTGGTCGATTTGCAAGCTGGCGTGTGGCGGGCTGACGCTGGCTGCACGGTGGCTCAACTCAAAGAAACGGGCGTTTTTGCTGAATTGGATCTGCCTCCTGAGCTGACGTTGGCACAATGGTTTGCCTGGCCCGAAACTGTGCGGGGCAAGATATTAGGCGCTGCGCGAAGAGACGAAACACCTTCGCCCGGAAAACCCTGGGAGACGGGTGAGAGAGAGGGTGGGTGCGAGCTAGGGTCGAGCATGCCAGATGCGGTTCGAATCGTTGAGTGCGCGGAAGTGTTGTTGGCGGATGGCACGGTTGAGGTGCTTGGCCCTTTTGGGGCAACCGCGCAAGCGCCACTGCGTAGTCTGACCTTGCAACGGTTGGTGCCTAAGCTGTTTGAACTGGCTGGCTCAGATGCTGCACAGCGCTGCGCGCAAGCGACTCCGTGGCCGGCGTGCTACCGGTTAGATGCCTTGATTGCGACTGCCACTCACGAACCCAATCTTGCGCAATTGCTGTTTGGGCATCAAGGCAGCTTAGGCTGGGTGCAAGCGCTCTGGCTTAAGCGGCTTGATCCTGTTTTCGATCCCCAGCCATCAGAGCAAGATGTTGAGCGAGACCGGGAGCGGAACAGAGGACAAGTGAGAGGACGAGACGCCGCGCAAGATGAAGCTTCGACGCGTCAGTTTGAGGGGGGGATGATCGCCAAAAAGGAGGGCGAGCGCGCGCCCTTGTTGCAGCTCGCGTCACACCTTGACCAAGAACTCAAGCACATCCTAGATCCGTTAGGGGTATTCGGTTCAAACTCTCACCTAAAGGGGCTAGAATCGTCTTATTAAATCGTTCTTATGCAGAGCAACATGGAAAAAACATTTCGTCAGGCCGCGCTCGAATATCACGAGCAGGGTCGTCCCGGTAAGATCTCGGTGACTCCAACTAAAACGCTGTCTAATCAGCGCGACTTAGCGTTGGCGTACTCGCCCGGTGTGGCTGCTGCCTGCGAAGAAATTGTGGCAGATCCAGCGAATGCGTTTCGTTACACGGCGCGCGGCAATCTTGTTGGCGTGATCACCAACGGGACCGCGGTGCTTGGGTTGGGCAATATTGGCCCTTTGGCCTCAAAGCCTGTCATGGAAGGTAAAGCAGTACTGTTCAAGAAATTCGCTGGCATTGATGTGTTTGATATTGAGATCAATGAACAAGACCCAGACAAACTTGTCGAAATTATTGCGGGCCTTGAGCCCACCTTTGGTGGGATCAACCTTGAGGATATCAAGGCGCCCGAGTGCTTTATTGTCGAGCGTAAGTTGCGCGAGCGCATGCGTATCCCTGTGTTTCATGATGACCAGCACGGCACAGCGATTTGTGTGTCGGCCGCTTTCATCAACGGCTTAGAAGTTGTTGGTAAAGACATCAAGCAAGTCAAAGTCGTTGTGTCGGGCGCTGGGGCCGCAGCCTTAGCATGCTTGGATTTAATGGTGGATTTAGGCTTGCCGCTTAAGAATATTTGGGTGTCAGATATTGAGGGCGTGGTCTATGAAGGCCGCACCGTCTTGATGGACCCTGATAAAACGCGTTTTGCGCAAAAAACCGATGCCCGCAAACTTGCCGACATTATTGGCGGTGCGGACGTATTTTTGGGATTATCAGCTGGCGGTGTGCTCAAGCCCGAGATGGTCAAGGTGATGGCCGCTAAGCCTTTGATTTTGGCGCTGGCCAACCCCAATCCCGAGATCTTGCCCGCTGAAGCACACGCGGTGCGTGACGATATTGTGATGGCCACAGGTCGTTCTGACTATCCCAATCAGGTCAACAACGTTTTATGTTTCCCGTATATTTTTCGAGGCGCGTTAGACGTTGGTGCCACGACGATTACGCGCGAAATGGAAAAAGCCGCGGTCGTGGCGATTGCCAAGCTTGCCCAAGAAGAGCAAAGCGAGGTGGTTGCGGCCGCCTATGGTCAATATGATGTGGCGTTTGGTCCCAATTCCTTCATCCCCAAGCCTTTTGATCCGCGTTTGATTGTGCGTATCGCCCCTGCTGTGGCTAAAGCTGCGATGGAGTGCGGCGTTGCGACTCGTCCAATCGCTGATCTAGAGAGCTATGTCGAGCAGCTTGAGCAGTTTGTCTATCGCTCGGGTGCATTTATGAAGCCTTTGTTTGCGGGCGCCAAATCGCACGTTCGCTCAGGTGGTCGCACGCGTATCGTGTTTACTGAGGGCGAAGATGAGCGTGTCCTGCGCGCGGTGCAAGTGATCGTTGACGAAAAGCTGGCAAAGCCTATCTTGGTGGGGCGCCCCGAAGTGTTGAAAGCCCGTATTGAAAAGTTTGGTTTGCGCTTGCGCCTGGGCGAAGAGGTTGAAGTGACCGATCCGGATTTTGACCCGCGCTTTCATCAATACTGGACAGCCTATTGGGAAAAAATGTGTCGCAGTGGCGTGACCAAAGAAATGGCCCGGATTGAAATGCGTCGTCGCTTAACGTTGATTGGCGCCTCGATGGTCAAAATGGGGGATGCCGATGGCATGATTTGTGGCACCGTTAGCGGTTATGCCAATCATCTGCGTTATATTGATCAAATCATTGGAAAGCAGCCGGGCACCTCGACCTACGCTGCGATGAATATTTTGTTGTTACCCGAGCAGACGTTGGCGTTGGTCGATACACACGTCAACGACGATCCGACCGCTGAGCAAATTGCCGAGTTCACGATCTCGGCAGCCGCACAAATGCGGCGTTTAAATTTGGTGCCCAAAGTTGCCTTGCTCTCGCGTTCAAATTTTGGTTCGGGCAGTTCGGCCTCAGGTGCCAAAATGCAGCAGGCTCTTGCGTTGATTCGAGAGCAGGCGCCTGAGCTTGAGATTGACGGTGAGATGCATGGTGATTGTGCCTTAGACGAGGCGCTGCGAATGAAGATTTTGCCATCCTCGACTTTAAAAGGCTCAGCGAATTTGTTGGTGTGCCCAAATGTTGACTCTGGCAATATTGCCTATAACTTGCTGAAAACCGTTTCTGGTGGCAACGTGGCGGTTGGACCTTTCTTGTTGGGCGCGAACGCACCGGTGCACATACTAACGACTAGCGCGACAGTGCGCCGCATTGTCAATATGACCGCCCTCACGGTGATTGAGGCTAACGACCTCTCTCTTGTGCAGCAACAAGCCAAGTTACTTTAATTTGCGTAATCTTTTGTTTTTTACCTTCTTGACTACGAATAATTCATCATCGACGAGGCTCAAGTAGTTGTCGTATGCTAAAACTATACGACACACTTATGGCCTTGTCCTAGGAGCCCTCTGAAATGAGTAAGGCGGTTGATCCAAAATTAAAGCAGCTGTTGCGCAATGGCGGGGATTTCGATCCTGACACCGGACGCGATTTGCTTTCGGAGGCAGCGGCAGACAAGGGGCTAGCTTGGTGTGTGGCCCAATGCGATAAGGCGCGTAGCCG
>CAMCII010000128.1 GCA_945874505.1 Bordetella parapertussis
ACCAATCCACGCTTTATCGATAAAGCGTGGACACGGGGCGGCGACGCTTATATTTTAGATATCGAAGATTCGATCCCCTTGGCTGAAAAAGCTCGCTGCCGTGGGTTGATTCGTGAATCCATTGCAAAGGCGAACAAAGGCGGCGCAAGCATTTATGTTCGAATTAACAAGCCTTTTGTGGATGCAGATTTACCTTGCTCGGTTTGGCCCGGTGTTGATCGCATTATGTTGCCTAAGGTTGATACTGCAGTCGAAATGCAATATGCGCACGACTTAATCTCTCGGCTAGAAAAGGATCACGGGGTACCAGTTGGGTATATCGAACTCTCGCCAATGATCGAAACCGCCTTGGGTGTCGTGAATATTTATGAGATTCTTACCGCTACGCCCAGAAAAATCTGGTCAATGGGCGGTGGCACAGGCTACGACATGGCTGTGAACCTGGGTATTGAGATGTTTGTAGATTTTGATCAGTATGCCTACACCTCGTCTTATGTGGCGCTGGTTGCCATGAGTTTGGGGATTGAAGCGTCTGGCGGTGTCTTTATCCATAATCCTACGGGTCGCGTGGATCAGCGCGACCATGCCCTTGAAGAGGCTGGAATATTGCATGCGGCTGGTGTACATCAGGTTACGGCGCTTCATCCAAACTTTATCGAGCCCTTATGTACCGGGCTTGCTCCGACTGCCGATGAAATGTCGTGGGCACAAATTGTTTTAGAGACTTATCAAGAGCTTACGCTTGCAGGCGAGTCGGTGACGCACGTCAACGGCAAGGTCGTAGATTGTTATGAATATGAGCTTGCTGTGAAAACACTTGAATGGGGCAGGGCCTGTGCAGAAAAAGACCGGTTTAAAGAAAAAGCACTGGCTCGCGCTAACGCGTTGTTAGCGACGGCGTCTGCTTAGGCAAGGGTGTTTCGCAGCCGCGACCCTAGTTTGAGGCTTCAGGCCAAACTTTATTGTTAGGTTGAACCGTGGGCGTCATTCTTAACTATTGGCTTGGTCTGAGCATGGGTCCGAGCCTGAGTCTAAGCGATTGTATTTGCTTGTGAACAAGCTGTTGACTTGGACTCTGCTCCGCGCGGTACCCAGTTGTATTAAACTTTGACGTTAACAACTTGGTTGCGAAGTCGTCTTGCAGCTAAGTCAAGGGCCTATTAGGCACAAAATACCTGGAGACTTCAATGAATCAAAAGACAATAATTTCAGCCTGTGCGCTGATGCTCAGCATGTTCGCGTTGCCTGCGTCACAGGCCGCAGACCCGTTTCCGGTCAAACCGGTACAAGTGGTCATTCCGTTTGCGCCTGGTGATACCGACAACATGCTGCGACCCTTTCTTGACAAGATGGGTGAGTTTTTGGGTCAATCGGTCATCATGACCTATAAGCCCGGTGCGGGTGGTGGCATTGGTGCAGGGTCAGTGGCATCGAGCCAGCCCGATGGTTACACGCTTGTCGGTACCTCGCAAGGGTCGATTGTGGTTGTGCCAACTTTTAACAAAGCGATTAAGTATTCAACCGAGTCCTTTGCGCCCGTCGCATCGTTCTCTGAGGGTGGTTTTATCCTGGTTTTGAAGGCAGTTTCGCAATGGAAAACCATGCAAGAGCTGATCGACTACTCTAAAAAGAATCCTAAAAAAATTAATTACACCACCTCTGGTGCGATGGGTGTCACGCACTTAGTGGCCGAGATTTTTGCGAAAGAGGCTGGCGTTGAATGGACGCACATTCCTGAGAAAGGCAGTGGCCCAGCAATCACCGCTTTGCTCGGTGGACACGTTGAGTTATCTTCTGCCGCGATTGGGCCTGCGTTGGCGCATGTGCGTGCAGGTACGTTGCGCACGCTCGCGGTATTTGGCGATAAGCGTTTGAAAGCGTTTCCCGATGTTCCAACGTTAAAAGAGCTTGGCTACAAAGTTGAAGCGCGCGCACTGTACGGCATTTTGGCGCCCAAAGATACGCCTAAAGCCGTCGTCGATGCGATTTTTTTAGCAGCTAAAAAAGCGGGTGAAAAATACCAGATGCAGATTAGCGACAGCTTGAGTGCGATGGGCGCACAGCCCGCTTTGCTGGATCCCAAAGAGTATGCCGCGTATGTGGCCGATCAAAAGGCGATGTTTACGAAGGCAAAAGAAACGCTTAAGTTGAGTGAGTGAGCGATATGTTGCGAAAAGCCTCCTGTGGCTTTTCGACACGCTGCGTTGCTATGTCCGTCGTCTTGAAAGCGTTTTGCTTTAACCAAGTGCGCGGAAATCCTCCCCGTTCAGGGGGAGGATGAGCGGCATGGTTCGACTGCGCAGCTCTCGATTATTACTGAGCTGTAACCCCAGATAATTTGATGAGAGCAGCCCATTTTTTTAGTTCTGACTCCATATACAACTTGAAATCACTGACAGAGTTTGGGGCCGGGATTGAGCCCTGTTCATAAATTTTCTTTGTAATCTCAGGATCGGTTAATACTTTTTGAAGTGCTGCGTTGACGCGTTCGATTTGACCGGTTGGGGATCCAGCGGTGGTCATAATGCCGTTCCAGAGTAATAACTCATAGCCTGGAAAAATCTCGTTGATCGGCTGAACGTTTGGAAAGCGTTGGGTACGTTCTTTGGTCGTGACCCCAAGCACTTTGACCCGACCAGATTCAATAATAGACACCATTTCAACGGCCGGACCAAAATACAGTTGTATTTGACCACCCATCAGATCGGTGACGGCAGCACCACCGCCTTTATAGGGTACGTGGACCATCCCACCTCCCGCCATGTTATTGAATAAGGCCCCGGCTAAATGCTGAGACGTGCCGGTACCGGACGAGCCATAATTAATTGGTCCTTTTTTTTCTTTGACATAAGTGACCAACTCTTGGAGTGTATTTGCTGGGAAGTCTTTGTTGACAACAAGCATGTTCGGTAGAAAGGCAACCCTTGATATTGGAGTCAAATCCTTCATGACGTCATACGACAGATTTTTATATAAGCTGGGATTGCTGACGTGAGTGCTCGTGATAAATAAAAGAGTTAAGCCATCTGGTGTGGCCCGCGCCACTTGTGCCGCCCCGATGTTGCCAGCTGCCCCGCCTTTGTTTTCTACTACGACGGTCTGGCCTAATTCAATTCTTAGTTTATCGGCTAAGAGGCGAGCCGTTATGTCTGTGCTGCCTCCAGAGCCAAACGGAACCACGAGTGTGATGGGCTTGCTTGTATCTTGAGCGACACTATCGATGGACGTGAAAGACAAAACCGTCAAGGCGAATAGGGATAAGACAGCAGTTCTATTGATCTTTTTCATTGGAAGTCCTTGATGAGTGTCTACCACGCGGTTGCGCCGCTATCTACCATCATTAAATGTCCGGTGATTTTTTTTGAGTCATCAGACGCCAGAAATAATGCCGTTGAAGCAATTTCGTCTGCTTGAATCAAGCCCATTAGATGTGATGACACCTCGGGGCGTTTGTGTCGATTACGTGGATCAAAGGTTGGATGGGATGGACTGTTTTTCAAAAAATTTCTAAGCCGTTCAGTATCAACTGCGCCAGGGGCGATCGCATTGACACGAATATTATGCGGACCATACTCAACGGCCATTGAGCGCGTTAAAGAAATAATTGCGCCTTTGGCTGCCGTATAGCAGTCGCGGCCTGCGGTGCCAACAACGGCGACATACGAAGAGGTATTGATGACTGAACCGCCACCGCCTTTGATAATGACGGGTATGACATGGCGTGAGGGTAAAAAGGTGCCAAACAAGTCTAGTTTGATCGCTCGCCAAAATTCATCAATTTCAACCTCGGTTACTGAACCATCGTGTGAGGTCGATCCGCCGACATTGTTATAAAGGATATCGATGGTTCCGTAGTATTCGACTGTTTTTTGAACCATTTCAATGACCGAGGCATCGTCAGTCACGTCGCATTTGACGAAGAGGGCGTCTTGACCACGGGATTTAATTTCATCTACGACAGACTGTCCATTTTTCTCGTTGATTTCTGCAACGACGACCTTGCCGCCTTCGCTCGCAAATAATCTGGCAGAGGCTGCGCCAATTCCTGTTCCTGCGCCTGTGATGACTGCAACCTTTCCTTTAATGCGCATGTCTGCTCCTTATTATTAAGTTTAATTATTCGTTGATGGTCATCGCCAAAGTGAGGCGACGCTCAGCATGAACCTACACTTACGAAAGATTTCGTATGAATCTGCAATGGTTACAGCGCTCTTACCTGTATTTTTTAGATTTGTCTGTTAAGTCGTAAATGGTCAACGGTAGGTTTTTATTTTTGATGGCACTATAGTGGATCGGGTTTTTAAGACAACTTTTGCACGTGGTTTAAGCTATGGTCCATCAAAGGGGCTAAGCAAAAATGACCGAATTAAAGAAACGCAAGGTGCATACGGCTGAATTTAAAGCCAAGGTTGGCCTTGAGGCTGTTCGCGGGGTCAAGACCATCAACGAGATCAGCCAGGAGTTTGGCGTTCACCCAGTGCAGGTGAGTCAATGGAAAAAAGAGATTCAAACGCACTGTAAAACCTTGTTTGAAGGAAAGCGCGGCCCAGCACCAGCACCGATCGCGGCACACGCCGAACCAGAGCGTCTGTATAGCGAGATTGGTAGGCTCAAGATAGAACTCGATTGGCTTAAAAAAAAGTCCGGGATCAGCCTGCCATGATTCGGCAGTCGTGGATCGCAGAGGATGGTGTGCTCTCGCAAGTTCGACAATGCAGTTTGGCAGGGGTCTCGCGTGCCACGGTCTACGCTCATCAGAAGCCTGTGCCGATTGACTTAGAAGCCGTCATGCTCAGCGCTTTGATTGATGAGGAGTACACCCGGCATCCGTTTTACGGCAGCCGTAGGATGGTTGTATTTCTATCTAAGCTCGGGCACGACATCAAGCGCAGAGGTGTGCAAACGCTCATGCGTGCAATGGGGTTGGCTGGGATGGCACCCGGCCCGAACACGAGTCGTGCTCACCCCGAGCACAAGATCTATCCGTATCTGCTGCGTGGCGTACCTATTGTCAGACCCAATCAAGTCTGGAGCACGGACATCACCTATATCCGCCTCGCTCAGGGGTTTGTCTACTTGGTGGCCATCATTGATTGGTACTCACGTCGAGTGCTGAGCTGGCGCATCAGCAACAGTATGGATACCGTATTTTGCATTGACTGTCTTGAAGAGGCGCTACGCCACCACGGCACACCGGAAATGTTCAACACCGACCAAGGCTCTCAGTTTACGAGTCTTGCGTACACCGCTGTACTCAAACGCGAAGGCGTGGTCATCAGCATGGACGGCCGGGGCCGTGCCTTTGATAACATCTTTGTCGAACGCCTCTGGCGCAACGTCAAGCATGAAGACATTTATCTCAAGGGTTACGCCACGATCGGAGAACTGGTCATTGGGTTGACTGCGTACTTCGCTTTCTACAACGAAGAGCGGCCTCACCAGTCGCTTAACTACAAGACGCCGACCTTAGTGCATCAAACCGGGAGCGGTGGCGGTGCGATGATTCTTGAGAAATATGGAGATTCACTGCCAGAAACGTCTGATCCGCTACGCTCCTCAGACGTTTCTGGCAGTATAGTAAAAGACGTAAAAGCAACAGCAACAAGAGAAGTGAAAACGGGGCAGCGCCGAGCGGCTGCAAGTGAAATGGAACCAGCAGCTTAAACCCTACCAAAAAGTTGTCTTGAGTTTCCGTTCCACCTCAAAGTTCGCACGACGCCAAGCTGCACTGCAAAGCCTATCTGGCCCTAACTCACAAACACAATCAACACCACAAGAACAATCAGCAGAATATTGACGTCGACCCAAAGCCAACAAAAAAAATATCAAATTCGGTGACGATAACCCCCTTGCAGTGGGATACTAATCAGACCTTTTGGAAAATTACTAACCAAACTGTTGAGGGTGACTGCGGCTAAAACTTGGGCGACTGGCCCTAATTTACAGCCCGTTCAGGTGGGGGAGTTTGACCTGGCCAGAGATGGGGGAATTTGACCGGCCAACGGGGACGATTTTGCCGCAGTCGCCTCGATCAGATGATCGTTCTTAGACATCCCCTTGTTATTCTCGCCTCGCGCATGCCTTGGCAAGAGCTTGAAGAATCTCTTGCGCATCAGTTCGCGCGCCAAGTCAAAGTCGATACCGATCTAAATTCAAGAGAGAGAATTTCTAATAACAATTAATGTATTGTCACCCAGAGGGGTATTGGGTCGGTGACAGTTAACATATTCAACAAGAAATCTTTTTTCCTTGAAATAATCTTGATATTTTAATAAGTCGGCAACTTTAATATCTTCTATGATATACACCCCACGGTGAGAAAGATATTTGATGGAATTCTCGAATAAAGTTATTCCAGCATCGAAAATATGCAAGCCGTCATCAAGGATGAAGTCGAAGTTTTCTACTCCAATCGTGCTCCAAAGCTCAGAAACCGAAACTGGATCGGTCTGATCAACATAATATGTATTAATTCTATCTTCGAAGAAAAGACAGTCTTTGTCGATATCAGCCCCAAAAATATTAGCATTCGGAAAATAATCTCGCCACACCCGCAAAGATGCTCCAGGCCTCCCCAAAGCTGTCATGTTGGATGGAATATCCGTATTATTTGTACCCAAACCACATTCAAATACACTTTTAACATCTTCCCTCCAATGATGGAATATTCTTGAGTAAAAGTCGGTGTAGGTATGAGGTGGCCATAAATAACAGTGCCCGGCGCTAGTAAGAGAACCCTTGTCTGATCCATGTTCATCACAGAGTTGAGCCAGATAACATCGAGTGTCGGGGCGATAATAAATATTAAAATTATGCGATAAAGTTCTTTCTGCAACTTTTAATTGAGCTCGCACTAGCTTTCTGCCCGCATTACCCCTAACCCCCGAAGTAATATCTTTTGAATTCAATAGCCTTGTCCATGTATCAATCGCCGCGTTATATTGCCCCGACAATTGATCAAGCTCTGCAAGCTCAGCTAATGCCCTGACATTGTTATTATCTAACGAAATAACATCCTGAAGTATATGTCGCGAAAGATCATGGGCACCAAGCGGCGTAAGAGCTCTTGCTATATTAATCTTCTGCACGTTATTAAATTTCATAGCACCTCGTTGATACCAATCAAGAAGTGCATCAGAATTTACAGTATTTTGCTTATTGCTTAATATCTTACATAGCGAGTCAGAATACTTGTTATCAAAGTTACCAAGATCACTCAATTGATTCTTAGTTGATGTGAAATGTCTATACAGTTCTACCGATAAATCATGATAATTACTAAGACAAGCCCCCTCTGGTGCGTTATTGCTTTTCAAGCACGGCTGTATAAGTTGGTAAAGTTTAGTTATATTATCTTCAATAGGCCCCTCCGAGGGAGAGAGGAAGGGCGACTCAGACAAATCTGAAATGATCCTTATAAGGCCTGAAGGATCAGCCAATATTTGATCGAATGAAACTATCGAATAGGTGGATTCACCAATGCAACCAATGATTGTCAATACTTCAGAAATCCATATTTTGTAACCATCATCCAAATAAATGCCATCATTGAGCAACAAAGATTGGGCGACCTCTGCTGGATGGCGAACAATTATTAAATAACTCGGACAAAATTTTTCTGATTTTAATTTCTTCGACCATAACGGAAGAAGTTTAAGAAAAAAATTGTCTAACACAAAATGAATTTGATTCGAATTAGTGTACGCTTGATAGCGTATCCATAAATCATCAACTACCTTAGCAGATAAAACACTATCAAGACCAAACTCGGATAAACTGGGTGATAAAACTGTAAAAGGTGCTCCGCTCTGTAATTGATTTATTTTTTCAACTACATCCGCTGTAATTAAAGTATCACAAGATAAGCCTAAAACCCCTAGGCACTCACGCAATAAAGTGATACCACTTCGTGGAGTTGATAAGAAAATAATTGCTGCCATAGAAATCCATATTTTAAAAACAGCTTAGTCGCACTTCATCGATAGTATTGCTGTCACTAGTGTCCCAACGTTTGGAACAGATCTTGTTGAATAGGATAATCCGATAGTTCGGTAGGTTCAACAGGCCGCCCGAGTAACGTTTCGATAGAGGTCATTTCAAACATGTTCAGATCCAGTACGCGGAGAATTTCGTAAAGCGAATGTTTCAGATTCAACCGCTTCTTCATGATTGCAATCGAGACGTAGGTCGCGATGGCGACCCATATCTGCGTCTTGACTGCGTTCTCCGTGTTGCCGTAAAATCGATGAATAAACTTTCCTTCGTAAACTCGTCGATCATCGTAAGACATTTTAATTTCTGTCCGTTTGCACAGCCATCAAAGACAAAGTCATAGCTCCACACTTCAGTCGGTCGGCTAGGTGCGCCGATTTGCGTACGTTCAGGTCGATAGCGCTTCTTAGTCTTCTTAGCTGGCACCTGAAGCCTGTGCTTTGCCCAGATCCGAGCTGTACGGTCTCGTCCAAGCGCTATGCCATCACGCCGTAAAAAGATTCTCACTCGTCTGGCTCCAAACCGAGGGTACTTGCCAGAATAGTGACGCATAGCCTGAACAATCGGTGCATCCTTGATCGGCATCTTGCACGTATAGGTCAAACCTGATCTTGCAACTTGAAGCAGCGCACAGGCCCGTCTTTGGCTGACCCCGCGCTCGATGGCATAACGAGCCTGGGCCAATCGAGCCTGCACGCTCACCACTTTTTTGCGGTGATCTCCTTCATGACCTCGATTTCCAGATAACGTTCAGCCAAAATCTTCTTCAGCCGGCTGTTCTCCTGCTCTAAATTACGCAGCCTTTTAACGTCATCCGTGCCCATATCGCCAAATCGCTTACGCCAGACATAAATCGAAGACTCACCCACGCCATGGCGCTTGGCTACTGCGGCAATTGGACCCCGATCAGCTTCTTGCAATATGCGAACGATCTGTTCGTCCGTAAATCGTGCTTTCTTCGTAAGCGATCCATAAACCCCAGAGGTCGGCCTTTTGCAGGGTTTCACATCAGCAGCAGTTAACGGCGATGGTGCATCAAACTTGAGATTCGAGTTCGACTATCGTTTCGGTCATTGGCTTCGTTGATAATGCCGCTTTCACATTCCAA
>CAMCII010000129.1 GCA_945874505.1 Bordetella parapertussis
TGTTGGTGCTATTTTTTTCACTACACAGCCCTTTGAATCAGGTTTCGTCCTGCCTGTGTACCCAACAAGTCGTCTGGATCAGGTGCCCGAGTTATATGAAATTGTTAGACGAATCGAAAATGGTCTGACACTTGATATGCTCAGTCGAGCGTTATTGAAGAGTTCGTGGGATATCGGCGGCGCGAGACCGAAAGCGATCGTGCAGGATGTAGATGGTGCTCAATGGATCGCAAAGTTCCCTCGAGGTATAGACACCTTTAGTCGTCAACGCGTCGAATGGGCGAATCTTCAGATGGCGAAAGAGATAGGCATGCAGGTGCCTGATGCGCAATTGATTGAACTCGACGGAGACGACTGTGCTCTGTTAGTTAGACGTTTTGATCGGACGGTTCAACCTGGTCACGACCAAGTCCTAGGACGACAACACTACATCAGTGCGGCTTCGTTGATCAGCCCGCCCGCCGACTTTGACAAATACAAAATGGACACGGCGTTTGGCGCCAGTTATTTTTCTTATGCACGTATTGCCGACGTCGTGCGACGTTTGAGTACCCATGCTGCGAGCGATTTGACCGAACTGTATGCACGTATGGTACTCAATGTATTAGTTCATAACACTGACGATCACTTAAAAAACACAGGCTTCTTGCTTGATGCGAGCAGTCAGTCATATGGTCTGCGCTTGGCACCATTATTCGATGTCGTGACGCAAGAGGGCGGTTCGCTACACATGTTGCATTTAGGTCCGGGGCCCAATAAAACTCGGTCGTATCAGTCGGGCCGCTTTGGCTCGTTAGATAACGTGTTGTCTGGAGCCAAAAGTTGTGCAATCAAACCTGTCGCTGCAAGCGGCATCATTGAGCGTGTACAAAGTGTCTTTGAGCGGCGACTTGAGTTTTATCAAGAAGCGAAGATGCAACAGCAAGACATTGATTCGGTAGAAGCGTGCGTCATGCAGAAGGGTTAACGTTTTCTAACATTTTAGACCTTAGGTTTGTTTGCACTACAGCGCACACGTTCGGAAGCCTGAGTAGATGTCGCGGCGCTCGGGGGTAAAGAAATTGCGGTACTGCACATGCCGTAACACCGAGTGCGTGACGGCAGCGGCACCGCGTAAAACTTTGCGTGTTCCAAACCACGGGGCTGAGTACTCGGCGTAGGGATGCACCACAAAGCCGTCAAAAGGTTCAAAGGTATCTTGTGTCCATTCCCAAACCTCGCCCCAGTTAAAGTTTGGGGTAGTGCGGGCTGCGCAATCCCATTCGGCCTCAGTGGGCAAGCGGCGCTGTGCCCAGACGCAATAGGCTTGGGCATCATCCCAAGAGAGATGAACCGCTGTGTCTTGCATGTTCATGGGCGCCCAGACGCCAAAGGTTTGAATCTCGAAGCTTGAACTAGTGTGACGAACATAGAGCGGTAAGCGATGCCCGGTAGCTGCGATAAACGACATATATTGCGCCCAGCAAACAGGCTCTAAGTCGATTTCAAACGTTTTGAGCGCCACTGGGCGAGCGATGAGCTCATTATCAAAACAAAACTGATCTGCTGCAGAACCGAGTGTCCAAGACTGAGCGGGCAGGCGTGTAGTTGTCTGACGCGACCGAGGCTCGTTGGCGCTGGCTTTCGCAAGAGTACTAGCGTTAGCGATTTCGCCAGTGGTGCTGTTTGCGTGGTCGCTTACCCACACGGGGTTAAAGGGTATTGCCAGTGCTTGTGCCATATAGGCGCTTGCTTCAAGGTGCATGGCTTCGTGTTGTAACACCAGCCAGTAAAAATACAGTGTCGAGCCGCTCTGGGCGTCAACCTGTAACAGCGCGAGAGTTTGCTCCATGGTCTGTTCAGCGTACGTTAGGCAAGTCTCGCGTGCTGGAAGTGCTTGATCCCAGCGCGTCACATGCTGTACTTTAGCGCTGTCAAACCATTGGTCAGACGTGATGAGCAAAGACGTATTTTGAGGACGCCCGATTTGCCAATCCGTGCCCTCAGATCGATGCTTGTTGCGGCCGATCCAGTATTCTTGAAACCAGGCGATGTGACCGAGCTCCCAAAGCGGTGGATTGAGTTCTGGCTGATAGGGGATGTGCAGTAGATTGGCGCGCTCATACGCTCGAAACGCGCCGAGAGTGTGCGTACGCAGTTCTTGTAGTGCCGCGGTAAGCTCTTTCGCTTTAGCCTGACGCATCAATTTTAGGGACCTTCAATGTTTATAGCCGCTCAAACTCGCAAGCTCAATATCGTCATTGTAAGTCCGGCGCTAGCGAGCGCCAACAACGGTAATTGGCAGACCGCTAAGCGTTACGCCAACCTGCTCTCAAAGAACTTTTCAGTACGCATCCTGCAAGAGTGGGATGGCGCTCAGACAGACGATGTATTGATTGCGTTGCATGCGCGTCGCAGCTACTCGTCGATTGCAGCTTGGCACGCAACCCGCGGTTCTAAAGGCCTGGTCGTGGTGCTCACCGGTACCGATCTCTACCGCGATATCAAGCAAGATCCACAGGCGCAGCATTCGCTGCAGTGGGCCGCACGACTTGTGGTGCTGCAAGGGGCGGGTTTAGCCGAGTTGTCGACCAAGTTACGCGATAAAGCTCAGGTGTTATTTCAATCGACAACCACTCGACAGACTTTGCCAAAAACCAACCGTCGTCTGCGAGCGGTGATGGTGGGTCATTTACGCTCTGAAAAATCTCCTCAAACTTTTTTTGAGGCAGCTGCGGTATTGGCAACGCACAATGACATTGACCTGCACCATATTGGTGGCGAGCACGACTTGGCTTTAGCGCAACAGGCGCATCAAACGGCGTCTCAATATCCAAATTACCAGTTTTTGGGTGCGCGTAGCCATGAACAAACGCGACGCTATATTCAACGCTCGCACGTGCTGGTTCACGCCAGTGTGATGGAGGGTGGCGCCCATGTGATTATGGAGGCCGTTTGCAGCGGCGTTCCGGTGCTTGCCTCGCGAATCGCTGGCAATATCGGCATGCTAGGGGAAGACTATGACGGATTTTTTACAGTCGGTGACGCGCACGAATTGGCGAACTTGCTCTTGAAATGCAGAAAGGAACCAGCGTTTGT
The DNA here is from genome assembly GCA_945874505.1 of Bordetella parapertussis. Taxonomy (GTDB): domain Bacteria; phylum Pseudomonadota; class Gammaproteobacteria; order Burkholderiales; family Burkholderiaceae_B; genus Zwartia; species Zwartia parapertussis_J. The sequence continues at coordinate 3,079 of CAMCII010000129.1, forward strand.
GGCGCAATTACAAGAGCAATGTGCCACCCGCGCACCATTATTTGAGCCTGCTCATGAACGTGATGGATTGATTACAATCGTGCAAAACCTCTTATCCTAGGAATCCATATGGCTAACAATGAACCTCGTCTGACCTCACTTTCGCATGGCGGCGGCTGTGGCTGCAAAATCGCGCCTGCAGTGTTGTCTGAGATTTTAAAAGGCACCTTGCAAATGCCGATTCCGAAAGAGTTGATGGTAGGGATCGCGACGGCAGATGATGCGGCCGTTTACAAAATCAACGATGAACAAGCGTTGATCGCAACAACTGATTTTTTTATGCCGATTGTTGATGATCCTTATGACTTTGGTCGCATCGCGGCAACCAATGCCATCAGTGATGTCTATGCCATGGGCGGCAAACCGATTTTGGCGCTTGCCTTGGTTGGCATGCCGATCAACGTCTTATCCACCGACACGATCGGAAAAATCCTAGCCGGTGGTGCCTCTGTATGTAACACCGCAGGTATCCCGATCGCGGGTGGTCACACGATTGATTCAGTCGAGCCCATCTATGGCTTGGTGGTGTTGGGCTTGATTCATCCTGATCGCGTCAAACGTAATGACGGTGCGCGCAAAGGCGACGTGATGGTGCTTGGTAAACCCATTGGTGTCGGGATTTTATCGGCTGCGCTCAAAAAAGAAGCGTTAGATGCAACCGGTTATGAATCGATGCTTTCTAATGCAACCAAGCTCAACACCCCAGGCCCTGAACTCGCCGAGTTGTCGGGCGTGCACGCTTTGACCGATGTCACAGGCTTTGGTCTGGCTGGCCATGCATTAGAGATTGCTCGTGGCGCTAAGTTAAGCGCGCACATCAAGTGGGCAGATGTTCCTTTGCTGCCTAACGTATCGGCCCTGATTAAAGCTGGGATGGTGACAGGTGCCTCGGGTCGTAATTGGGAAGGCTACGGTAACGAGATCAAGCTAGCGGCGGGCCTGCCTGCTGATTGCCAGACCTTGTTATCTGACCCGCAAACAAGCGGTGGGTTGTTGGTGTGCTGTTCGCCTGAGGCCGTACCTGAGGTGTTAGCAGTCTTTGGTCGACATGGTTTTAACGACGCTGCCGTAATTGGTAGCATTGGCGAGGCGCAAGCAACGCGCCTGTTGATCGAGTAATGCTCAAGCTTGGCTATTGGCACGGGCCACAAAAATGACGCCCGCTAGGTCACCTGTGGCGCGGCGAGGCTTGCTCACACTTAGTGCTTGGCTTGGGTGGCTTGGCTCTTGTGTCGTCTTGGCGTTAACGCTGGCGCAGGCGTCGCTTGCTCAGCCCTTAGTGGTGGGCTCAAAGCGTTTTACCGAGTCATATATTCTTGGCGAGATTGTCAGCCAAGCCGTTACCGCTGCCGGCCACGATCGTGTCGTGCTGAAGTCTGGTATGGGTAACACCGGTATCTTATTGTCGGCTTTACGCAGCGGTGAAATAGATCTCTATCCTGAATACACCGGCACCATTACACGCGAGATTTTGAAAACCGAGCAGGTCTTATCGCTTGCAGAGATTAATGCGCGCCTCTTGCCTAGCGGGCTTCAAGCCGGTGTCTTGCTTGGCTTTGATAACTCGTATGTCTTGGCGGTTCGTCGTGACATTGCCGAAAAATTGCAACTGCGTACTATTTCTGATTTAGCGAAGCACCCCAACTTAGTGTTGGGCTTGTCGCATGAGTTCATTGGTCGTAGCGATGGCTGGAAGGGCTTGGCGCATAGATATCAATTGGGCAAACTCTCACCCAAGGGCTTAGATCACGGCCTGGCGTACGAGGCGATCAGGGCCCGACAAATCGATGTCATGGATGCTTACGGCACAGATTCGAAGTTACTGCGCGATCGACTTGTGGTGCTGCAAGATGATTTGAATTTTTTCCCAACGTATGACGCACTTTTGTTATACCGCTCAGATGTACCAACCCGGTTTGCGAGCACCTGGAAAGTGCTGTCTGCTTTGCAGAATACAATTTCTCAACAGGCGATGGGTGAGCTAAATGCCCGGGCTGAAGTCGATGGCCAGTCTTTTGCTGCCGTCGCTCGCGATTTTTTACAACAGCAGGCTCAGGGCGACAAAAAACTCACGACAAACATCAGTGGGGCAGCCTCTGAGAGGGTGTCGACTCGACAATCTTTTATGCACGTGTTGTTCGGCTCTGATTTTTGGCGGTTGTGTGCGCAGCATCTGTTCTTGGTAGTGGTGTCTTTGCTTTTAGCGGTCGCTGTAGGAATCCCCTTGGGCGTGTTAAGTTTTTATCGGCCAGGGGTGGGGCAGGTTGTGTTGTCTGTCACCAGTGTGATTCAAACGATCCCGTCACTTGCACTGTTGGCCTTTTTAATTTCTTTGTTTGGTTTAATCGGAACAATTCCGGCGATCGTGGCCTTGTTTTTATATGCACTGTTACCGATCATACAAAGTACGCACGCTGGGTTAAGCGAGATCTCGCCTTCGATGCGTCAAGCTGCGACTGCCTTGGGGCTTGGCGCTCGCGATCAACTCTGGTTTATTGAATTGCCTTTGGCGCGCAACATGATTTTGAGCGGTATTAAAGTGTCAACTGTGCTGAGTGTAGGTACGGCAACGATCGCCGCTTTCGTGGGGGCTGGCGGTTTTGGCGAACGTATTGCGCAAGGCTTAGCGCTGAATGACACTTCGATGCTCTTGGCTGGAGCTATCCCGTCAGCAGGTTTAGCGTTGCTGATGCAATACGTGTTTTATGTGTTTGAACGTCGATTGAATCGACACACCAAGTAACGAGCTGCGCTGACACCCACCTCGTTTGGGATGAGGTCAACGCTTTCAGGACGCTTCGCTGCTGCTCAGCGGGTCAGATTAACGCTTCCAGGTCGCTTCGCTACTGCCTAACGGCCCAGAGGGTTGATCCCATTGCATGTTGATCCCTGAGACATCAACGGGCCATTGCAGTCGCCGTGCAACGCCCCAGTAGCTGTCTTCGATTGCAGGGGCTTGATCTAACTCTGTTTCTGGCGCTAACGCCTGATTGTTTTTTTCTGGGTGGTTCAGGGTCGTCGTGAGCAGTGCGCCCGTTCGCGCAAGTGAGGCACGTGCAATGCTGCCCGCACCTGTTCTGAGGCGTATCTCGAGGCCGCGCAAGGCGGCGGTTGCTAAGATATAGCCAGTCGCGTGATCAAGTGCCTGCACTGGTAAAGGTTTTGGTTTAGCGCTGCCCGCGAGTTGTTGCCCCGCGTGCGCAATACCCATACTCATTTGCACTAGGCTATCAAAGCCGCGGCGATTTTTCCAGGGGCCAGTAAAGCCGTAAGCGTCTAGAGAGACATCCACTAAGCCTGGTCTGATTGTTTGTCGTTGCTCGGCATCGAGTCCTAAAGTTGCTAATGCATCGCTGCGATAGCCGTGCACAAGCACGTCGGCCTCGCTCAGTAAGCTGATCCAACGTTCGCGTTCAGAGGTGTTGCGTAAATCAAGACGCGTGCAATGTTTACCGAGTGTCATTTCTGGTGCGAGTGTGGGCTCATCCCACCAAGGCGGATCGACCCGCAAGACCTCAGCCCCTAACCCCGCCAACATGCGAGTAGCCGAGGGCCCTGCCAACACGCGTGTCATATCGAGCACCTTGAGTCCTTGCAAGGGACGACTGCGGTTGAAGGACCAAAGTGGCTTTGCGATCACCGCGCCAGACTGCCAATGCAATAGGGGTTCGCTCAGTACGGCTTGACCGTGAGGATGTGTTTGCCAGTCTTGCCACGATCGCATCGTTGCGGCGCAGCCTCCCTCGGCTAAAACCTTGGCCTCAAGGGCATCAGCTGGCCAGGCAGCCACGGCTTGAGCAATGTCAGCGCGCCCAGAGGGTGCATTGAGTTTTAACGCACGTAGGGCTGCCGCGCGATGATGTGGAGCGTTGGTATGTAGCCGGATCCAACCGTCACTTGTTTCATAATCGCCCATCACGAAGTCTTCGGCAGACGAGGGTTGCCAGCCAATGGGGCGCAACGAGTACGCAAACCAAAAAGAGGCGAGGCGACGGTCGACAGTGACGGTTTTTATCTCTGAATCCATCGAATCCATTGCGTCAAGCAAAGAGCTGAGCGCAAGCCCGGCAGCGCCCATAGAAGCCGCTGCCAAATCTGTGACCGCGAAGGCCGAAGGTAGTTCGCCCGCACCTCTGAATATCACTCGATTCAACAGGTGTTCGTTGCCCTGTGCTGCATGCCAGATCGCCTTGAGCAACTGCGTGGCAATCTTGTTTGAGTTCGCGGTGTTCTGCATAGTGTGTGGTGCCTGATCTGTATCAAGGTTGAGAAAGGCGAGATGTATGAAAACGGTGTTGACGGCAGAGCCTTCACTATAGAACTACTGGAATCATTTAAAATAATAACAATTCTCATTTAACGGCCAGCGTTCGGGCGTATCTTGCCGCATTCATCACCTACCGAGTTGCGTTAGCCTTATTGTGAAAAACGTCATTGTTTTCATCCGAAGTATGCGGTTTCTAGGGACACAAATTGTGTCTTATCCGCTGCTTTATCAAATTAAACAGTTTTGGCCCTCGTGTCACCTGCGGGTCGTCGCACAAGACGCTGTGAGTCAGCACTATCTGACCTTGCCGTGGGTCGATGCGTTTACGCAGGCAGACAAGTTACCTGAAGTGTATCGAGCGATGGACGGCAGCGCAGATCTGGTGATCGCCTTGCACTTTGCAAGTGAAAAATACGGGATTGCCGCCTTGCTTAAACGGCCTAAGTTTCGGCTTGGTTTTAAAAATGGTCGCGTCACGGATGTGGTCTGGACTCACTCGCACCGCAAAGATTTTTCTGAATACATGGGGCTCGCAAATCTGCGTGTGCTGGCCGCCTTTAAAGACTTTGATCCTGCGAAAGCGGCGCGACAGTGTGTGCAAGCCTTGGCCACCTTCGAGGGCATGGCGTCAACCGATGCGTCGTCTGAGTTCGCAAACGTGAGCTCTGCGCTGCGTAGTCTTTCACGACTCAGCGAAGCTAGTGCTCAGCCGTCGAGCGGTGGTGACGCAATTGCCTCGCAGATCGTCTTAATGCCAGGCGGTGGTGCCGGTGATTACAAACGCTGGCCGATCGAACATTATGTTGCGCTAGCTGATTTACTCAAGGCGACGCTTATGCCTCAAGCCAGTTTTTGTTTTGTGCTGGGGCCAGACGAAGCCGAGCAACATCGCTGGTTGCAAAGCCTCGGGCGAAGCGATTTTGTGTATCTCATGACGCGGCCCTTATCTGATATTGCGAAAGCGGTGATGGGGGCGAAACTTGTGGTGGCAAATGATTGCGGCCCGTCGCATTTAGCGCAATTTGCGGGTGTGCCTTACGTAGGCGTTTTTCACGAAAGTAATCGCGAATGGTTTTGGGCACGTAAAACCAGCGCCGATGTGTTACCGCTAGATGGTACCTGCGAGATAAAAAACGTGACGCCGGAGCAAATGCGTAATGCTTGTCAGCAGGTGCTGAGTTTTTCTGCCCCCAACGATCCTAACAGCCTCTCTGAGGGCTGATTCAGCCTCATAGTCGCGCGTGCACAACGCGGCTTAAAACAATCCATCAAACTCTAGTGCTCTATTGCGCAGACCAGATGCCAAACGATGCAAAGTGTCGTATAAAGAGCAGGTAGTCAATATAAGACGTAAAAATGAATCACAAGACAACGCACGCTCAAAGACTTGATCTTTGTCAGGAACCCGATGAATACGCCTAAACCCATTCCTACCCCTTTGACTGTGACGGGGCTCAATGTGCACGAGTCAGTGGGGCACGCCATCGTACGCGCCCTCAAACGGCACGGTGTTGAATGCACCTTTGGCCAAAGTCTGCCCACCATGTTTCAGTTATCTGCTGAAGCAGGCGGCATCAAGCAGATTGTGTATCGCACCGAGAACGCCGGCGGTTACATGGCTGATGCCTATGCAAGGCTGACTGGCAAGCCAGGTATTGTCACTGCTCAAAATGGCCCAGCAGCTGCGTT